>JAGNNB010000077.1 GCA_017990865.1 Lysobacteraceae bacterium | reverse complement strand
CGCCGGGCCTCACCTCGACCGACGGCGTCTACATAGACGGTCAGCGCACGGTGGAAGGCGATATGACCGGGCCGGTGTCGGCGCGGATGGTGCTGGCCGATCCGCAGATCGATTTCGCGGTGCTGGAAACCGCGCGCGGCGGCCTGTTGCGCGCCGGCATGGGCGTGCGCGAAGTCGATGTGGGCGCGGTGCTGAATGTGCAGAGCGACCATCTGGGCATGAAAGGCATCGACACGCTCGAACAATTGAGCGAGGTGAAGCGGATCGTGGTGGAAGTCGCGCGCGATTGCGCGGTGCTCAATGCCGACGATCCGAACGTGCTGAAGATGGGCGGCTACACCGACGCCAAAGTCATCTGCTATGTAACGATGAATCCCTCGCATGGCCTCGTGCGCGAGCATATCCGCGCGGGCGGGCGCGCTTGCGCGCTCGAAGCCGGCATCAACGGCCAGATGATCACGCTATACGACAAAGGCAGCCATATCCCGTTGCTGTGGACGCATTTGATTCCGGCCACGCTGGAAGGCAAGGCGATGCACAACGTGCAGAACGCGATGTTCGCGGCGGCGATGGCCTTTTCGCTCGGCTTCAAGCTCGATGCGATCCGTCAGGGCCTGCGTACGTTCGACAGCACGTTCTTCCAGGCGCCGGGCCGCATGAACGTGTTCAACGAACATCCGTTCAAGGTGCTGTTCGACTACGGTCACAATGCGCATGCGGTCGGCGTGATGGCGGATCTGGCGAAGCGTTTGGATGTCGCCGGCCGTCGTATCGTGGTCGTCGCCGGTCCCGGCGATCGCCGCGACGAAGATCTGCGCGAAATCGCGCTCGCGGCGGCGTCCGGCGAATTCGATCACTACATCTGTCGCCGCGACGACGGCCTGCGCGGCCGAGATGGCGAAGAAGTGCCGAAGCTGATCGCGGCGACGTTGCGCGAAGCGGGCGTGCGCGACGACGCTATCTCGATCATCCCCGACGAGCATGAAGCGATCGACGCCGGCCTGCGCATGTCGCGCCCGGGTGATCTGCTGCTGATCTTCGCCGATGCGTTGGTGCGTTCGTGGAAGCAGGTGATCAAGTTCAAACCCGAAGGCGCACCGGAGAAACCCGTGCCGATGCCCGCCGCGCCGCTGGCGGCGAACGAACCGGCGTCCGCGGAGCCCGCGTTCTCGCCCGAGCAATGGGACGGCGTGAGTCGCGATGAGCGCGGCATCTTCATCTCGCGGGAGAGCGACGACTGAGCGGTTCCGTGCAGCAGACACCGATCTCCGCTCCGGAGCCGCCGTTCGAGGATTCGCGACGTCTCACCGGCCCGAATCTGTACTTCGTCCATCCGGGCGCGGCGTTGGAGACGCTCGGCCCGCGTGCGCGCGACGCCGACGCGCATGCGGCCTGGGCCGAACGCATTCGTGCGATGTGCGCCGCGTTGGCGTGGCCCGAACCGACGATCGCGATCCGCGCGCACCGCAGCGGCGCGTCGTTGGCGTTTTCGGCGCCGGACGATCGGTTGTACGCCGCCACCGAAGTCGACGAGTGGGCGTGGTGCACCGCGGTCGATACGGGCGATGCCGAGGGGCGTTTTCATGCGCCGGGACATCCGGCGGTGTGGGACGCCGCGTCGGCCGCACAGACGCTGCAGCGCTTCGCCGATGCGGAAGCCCGACCGGACGCGCTCGCGCTGATGCGCGCAGCGCATGCGTGCGGGCTGCCGACGCTGTTCGACGACGACGCTTTGAGCATCGGTCTCGGCGTGCGCGGTCGCACTTGGCTCCTCGACGACTTGCCGTCGATCGAAGAGGTGCCGTGGCCGGCGCTGGGCCGCATTCCCACCGCACTGGTCACCGGCTCCAACGGCAAAACCACCAGCGTGCGCTTGATCGCGGCGATGCTGCGCGCGCACGGTTTGCGTACCGCGCATTCCTGCACCGATGGGCTGTTCGTGGGCGGCGAAGACATGGCGCTGGAGCGTTTGGAAAGCGGCGATTACTCAGGCCCCTCCGGCGCGCGGCAGGTGCTGCGCCGCGACGACGTGGACGCAGCGGTGCTGGAAACCGCGCGCGGCGGCATGCTGCGTCGCGGCTTGGCCTTGACCGAAGCCGACGTTGCGCTGGTCACGAACGTCAGCGCCGATCATTTCGGCGAATACGGCATTCACACGGTCGAAGACGTGGCGGCGGTCAAACTGACCGTCGCACGCGCGGTGGCCGAGCGCGGTACGTTGGTACTCAATGCCGACGATCCGCTGCTGCGCTCGCAGGCCTTGTCGATGCCCGCGCCCGATTTCGCGCGCATCGCCTGGTTCCATCTCGATGCGTCGCGCGAAGACGAGACGCGCGCCGAAGAACGCGAGGCGGTACTCGTTCGCGCGTTGGAAGTCGGCGTGCCGGTCTGCGGCCTCATCGATGGTCGCTTGATTCTGCGCGACGCCGGGATCGCGACCGATCTCGGCGATGCCTCGGCGATGCCGCTGTCGCTCGGCGGTCGCGCGCGTTACAACCTCAGCAATCTCGCGGGCGCCGCGCTCGCCGCGCATGCGCTCGGCGTGCCGGCGGAGACGATCCGCGCCACGCTGACGCGCTTCGGCACGGATCACGGCGACAACCCGGGGCGTTTGCAGCGCTGGCGGTTGGGTGAAGTCGAAGCATTGCTGGATTACGCTCATAACCCCGAAGGATTGAGCGGTTTGCTCGACATCGCGCGAACGCTGCGCGGCGACCATCGCATGGCCTTGCTGCTGGGGCAGGCCGGCAATCGCGAGGATGCGGATATTCGCGCGCTGGCCGCGACCGCGATGCGGTTCCGACCGGATCGCATCGTGCTCAAGGACATCGAGGGTTATATGCGCGGCCGCGCGCCGGGCGAAGTGGCCGCGCTGCTGCGCGACGAACTGCATCGGCATGGTTTGGACGACGAAGCGATCACGGTGCGCTTGAACGAAGTGGACGCCGTGCGCGATGCCTTGATGTGGGCGCGCGACGGCGATGTCCTGGTGCTGCCGGTGCACGGCTACGACGCGCGCGATGCGGTGGCGGCGTTGCTGGATGGCTTGCGCAGCGACGGTTGGCGGCCCGGCGATCCTCTGCCGGTGGAATGAGGGCGCTCGAGCCTCGCGAATGCAGCGCGGCTTGTGGACTCTCGAGCGGCCACCTCGCTTGTGGGAGCGCCGTAAGGCGCGATCGAACCACCATGAGCCCCTATCGCGCCTTCCGGCGCTCCCACAAAAGCAGAAGCGTTCCCGCGAAATCGGCGCCGGTCGGCTCCATCAGCGTGTATCGATCTTCGGCGTTGCGCGCGATGCGGTGGTGGGGCTGCTCGATTGCTTGTGCAGCGACGGTTGGCGAGCGGGCGATCCTCTGCCGGTGGAATGAGGGCGCCCAGGCCTCGCGAATGCAGTGGGGCTTGTGGATTCTCGAGCGGCCACATCGCTTGTGGGAGCGCCGGAAGGCGCGATCGAATCGCCATGAGCCCCTATCGCGCCTTCCGGCGCTCCCACAAAAGCAAAGGCGTTCCCGCGATCAGAGCCGCTTCCATGATCGCGCCGGGTCGCAACGTCGCTCCGCGAGCGCGCATCAATCCGCCGCGTTGGCGTCCCAATCGCGCAGCGCCGCTTCCAGCGCATCGATGGCGCGCGCGACGATCGCGGGCTCGACTTTATCCAGGGTGTCGCGATGGCTGTGGATGGTGGCCGTCAACTTCGGCACGAAACTCACTTTTTCGCCGGCCATCGCGCGCAGCACGCTGGGAATCTCGCTGCCGTCGGTCAGCATGTACGACACCGCCGGCCAATCCACGTCGTAGAAGGCGAGGTGATCGCTGGCCGGGTGTCGTTTTTCGGCGCGAAACGCGAAACCCTGCGCGGTGGCGGCGATGCGACTGGATTCCACCAGGGCGAGCGCCGGGTCGGGCGTCATCATCCACAGCGTATCGCCCCAGGCCAGCACATCGAGATTGACGTACAGCGCCGGACGTTCGCGGCGTTCGGTGATGTAGGCCTTCGCGCCGAAGAGACCGGGCTCTTCCATATCCCACAGAGCCAATGCCACGCGATGACGGCGCAGCGGCGATGCGCGCAAGCGCTGGGCGAGGGCGATGGCGATCGCGACGCCGCTGCCGTTGTCGGCGGCGCCGCGTCCGCGCCGGGTGCGGTCGGTGTGCGCGCCGATCAACAGCAGCGACGCTTCCGGCACTCCACCGACCGGCACCAACAGATTCTCGCCTTTGCCGTAGCGCGTTTTGAACGGCATCGACTCGACCGAGAAACCGTCGGCGCTCAGACGTTCGCGCAGATACGCGCGGCGGCCGTCGTTGTGCTTCGCGTCCGCCATCGCTTGGATATCGCGATACCACGACGTCGCGAGATATGCGGTCGCATCGCGGGTGTCGTTTCCGAGCATGGCGGCGTCTTCCGCCGCGATCCGCATATCGACTGCGGCGTTCGGGCGCGCGCGCTCGTCGCCGGGACGGCCCAGCGCCGGCCGCATGGACGAAACGCCGAGCAGCGCGAGCACGAAGACGAGGGTGCCGAGACGAAGAACGCGCAGAGGCATGAAACCGACGGTCTCCGTGGAATTCCGCGAAAGGGCGGGGCGGCTCGAATTGTGCCAGCGTCGGACCGCGGCGTACGGCTTCCGCGGCTTCGCGGGTTGTTGAAGAACGCCTATCCGGTGCATTTCGATGTGTCGCATCCCTACGACTCGCCGCTTCGCGGCCGGCTTGCGTCCGCCATCGCTGTGTGCGCCGGTTACTAGCTGGACAGTCGAGCCGTTTTTCCGACATCGCTGACGCGCCCGAGACGAATCAATCGCTTACGCGCTCGCTTCGCCGATGCAGCCATCCCTGGGAGCGTTAGCAGGCTGTTTTTCGACAGCCCGCTGGTAGAGATCGACGCCCGATCGACCGGGTGGGTAGGAATTTTCCTACACCGCGCCGCGGGGTTCGCCGCTGGCGACGGAGCCCGGCCGGTTTTACGCTGTTGTCCATGGTTCGGACGCCAAGCGCGACGGATCGCCCGCTTCGACGCCGCGCAGGCATCGATCGTATCGGCCCACAGGATTCAGGGGACAGGACATGACCATTCGCGTTTTCTTGCTCGACGACCACGCGCTGGTGCGCACCGGCATGCGGCTGATGCTCTCGGCCGAGACCGATATCGAAGTGATCGGCGAGGCCGACAGCGGCGAAACCGCGCTGCCGATGATCCGCAAACTCAAGCCCGATGTGGTGCTGTGCGATTTGCATTTGCCCGGCATCAGCGGCCTGGAAGTCACCGAGCGCCTGGTCAAGAGCGACGCGGGTTGCAAGGTGGTGGTGGTGTCGGTGCTGGAAGACGGCCCGATGCCGAAGCGACTGATCGAAGCCGGCGCTTCCGGTTACGTCGGCAAGGGCGGCGATGCCGCCGAACTATTGCGCGCCGTGCGCGATGTCTCTCGCGGCAAACGCTATCTGGCCAGCGACATCGCGCAGCACCTGGCGCTATCGGGTATCGGCGGCGAAACCTCGCCGTTCGACGGCCTCTCGCCGCGGGAATTGGAAGTGGCGATGTTGATGGTGCAGGGCATGCGTCAGGAACAGATCGCGAAGCGCCTCAGCCTCAGCGCGAAAACCGTCAATACCCACAAATCGCGATTGTTCGAGAAACTCGGCATCGAGGATGTGGTCGCGCTGGCGCGGCTGTCTTCGCAGTACGGGCTGAGCGATCCGGCGCGCGCGCTGTAATGCCGAGAGGGCGCGCCGAGCGTTGTTTTCGGCGAGCGCTTTAAACATTCCGACATCCACAAATGCGAAACCCCGCGGATGCGTCCTGCGACGCAAGGCGGGGTTTCGCGACCAGCGCAACGGCGACCTCGCGTCAGCCGTTGGATTCCTCGTTCGTCGTCGGCGAGGCGCTGTGTTCGTCGAACAACTGCCGGCCAATGCCGTATTGCGGCGCCGCGATCTGGTGCGCGAATTCGTCGGCGAGCACCGGCGCCGCGATTTCGATATCGGGCAAAGCGTCGATGCGCATCGGCGTTGCTTCGGCGACGGGCGTTTCGACGGCAGGCATATCGACGGGGGGCATCTCGACCGGGGCCGTATCGAAGACAGGCGTCGCGGCGATGGAAGTCGAAGGCGCATCGACGAGAGGCGTCGGCGCTTCCGGCAATGCCGCGATCGGCGCGCTTTCGGCGACGAGCTCGGACACTTGGGCGGCGTGCGTTTCGACTGCATTCGCTTCAACGGCATCCGCCACGCGCGTTGCCGGCGGCGAAGCATCGGTTGCGACGGTATCGACCTGCGGTTTCGGCGCCGAAGCCGCGAACGCCGAGGCGGCTTGTTGCGCGAGCGCATTCGCGGCGATGGTCGCCGAGATCGAGGCCGCCAGCGAAGTCGGCTGCGGGATCTGCGGCATCCGCATTGGCATCGGCGGAGACGGCGGTGCGACCGGCGCAGCGGCGCGCGGCGTCGATTCGACATCGGTGTCCGCGCTGCTTTCCGCGCGGATGGCCGTGGTCGTGTCGGTATCGCGGACGTTCGTTTCGACGGCGACAGCGGGATGCTGTTCGCCCGCGTGTGGCGCGTCCGTCTGCGGCTCGCTCGGCGTCACTCGCGTCGTGGTATCGACATCGCGCCAAGCCTGCGTCGTGGTGGCAGAGGCGTCGGTCGCCGGTTGCGCGACAGGCGCGGACGGCATCGCGCTCGGCGGCGGCAGGTCGTCGAAGTCGAACTCGGGCTGCTGACGGTCGAGCGGCGCGCTTTCGTCCAATGCGGGGATCAGGTCGCCTTCGAACCCGTTCTCGTCGCCCAATGCCGCGACTTCGCCGTTACCGCGACGACGACGACGACCGCCGCGACGACCGCGACGACGGCGTCCACCGCCTTCGCCCGTCGACGATTCGCCATTCGCGGCGTCGACGAATTCGTCGCCTTCCTCGTCGTCATCGTTCGCGTTCGTATTCGTATTCGTCGCTGCGGGCATCGCGTTCTCGGCGATATAAGCCTGCGGTTGCGATGGGGTTGCGATCGTCGATGCGGTGGCGGCAGCACCCACGACAGCGGTACCCGCCATGACGACGTCCGGCGTCGCGGCGAGCGTTTGGGCGTCGGTATTCGGTGCAGCGCCGAGGGCGGGCTTCGGCGGATCCTCGGGCAACGCGAATTGCGCGCGGCCTTGCGTCGCCTGCTGCGGCGGACGCGGCGCGCCGTTCGCCTGCGGTTGCGCGGGCTTTTGCGACGGTTGCTGCGGTACGCCCTGTTGCGCTTGTTTCTGCGCGGGCTGCTGCTGCGGCTGCTTTTGACCTTGCTGCTTCTGCGATTGCGCTTGGCCGCCGTTCTGCTGCTTTTGCGGCTGCGCGTCGCGCGGCTCGTTGCGGCGTTGCTGGCGGTCCTGCTGTTGACGCTCTTGCTGCGGTTTGTCTTGTTGAGGCCTGTCTTGTTGCGGCCTGTCCTGCTGGCGTTGCGCGTCGCGCTGCGAGTTCTGGCCTTGCTTCTGCGGCCCGCGTTGTTCGTTGCGCTGAGATGGATCGCGACGTTGACCTTGATGGCGATCGTTACGGTCTTGACGGTCGCGTTGGCCCTGCGGTTGCGGGCGCGATTGCGCGCTCGGCGCTGCAGGCGTCGGCGCGGGTTGATCGCCGGCGAAAATGCCCTTCAGCCAGCCCATGAAACCGCGCGGTTTGCTCGGTTGCGGGGGCTGCGCGAACGTCGGCGCGACTTGCTGCGGCGCGCGCGGCGAGGCTTGTTGTTGCGCCGGCTGCGAGACCGGCTGCGCGACGGCCTGACGCGGCGCTTCCTCGCGGTCCTCGCGCATCGGCGCGGGACGCGCGGGTTTGACGTTGGTCACCGCCGGCGCGACCGGGACATTGAGGTTGGCCTTCGTCAACGCGATGGTCGCCAACTTCCGCGGGGTGCCGCGCTGATAGCTGGGCTTGGCGGTTTCTTCACCCAACTCGTTTTCGCGAAGGCGCGTGACTTCGTAATGGGGCGTGTGCAGCGATTCGTCGGCGACGATCACGATCGGCGCGTCGTGGCGCTTTTCGATCTCGCTAAGCGCGCGACGCTTTTCGTTGAGCAGATAGTTGGCGATCTCCACCGGCGCCTGCACCAGCACTTGCCCGGTGTTGTCCTTCATCGCGTGCTCTTCGGCGAGACGGATGATCGACAGCGACAGCGATTCGATGCTGCGCATGCGGCCGTGGCCGTCGCAGCGCGGGCACACCAACTGGCTGGATTCGCCGAGGCTGGGGCGCAGACGCTGACGCGACATTTCCATCAGCCCGAATTTCGAAATGCGACCGAGCTGTACGCGCGCGCGATCGTGCTTGAGCGACTGCGCCAAGCGGTTCTCCACCTCGCGCTGATGCTTGTTGGAGGTCATGTCGATGAAGTCGATCACCACCAAGCCGCCCAAATCGCGCAGGCGCATCTGCCGCGCCACTTCGTCGGCGGCTTCGAGATTGGTGTTGAATGCGGTTTCCTCGATGTCGCCGCCCTTGGTGGCGCGCGAGGAGTTCACGTCGACCGCGGTCAGCGCTTCGGTCTGATCGATCACCAGCGAACCGCCGGAGGGCAGGCGCACCGAGCGCTCGTAGGCGCCTTCGATCTGCGATTCGATCTGGAAGCGGTTGAACAGCGGGATGTCGTCGGCGTAATGCTTGAGCTTGCGCAGGTTCTGCGGCATCACCTGCTCGACGAATTCCTTCGCCTCTTCGTACATCTCCGGCGTATCGACCAACACCTCGCCGATATCGGCGCGCATGTAGTCGCGCAGCGCGCGGATGATCAAACGCGATTCCTGGTAGATCAGGAACGGCGAGGTTTTCTTCAGCGCGGCTTCGGCGATCGCCTTCCACACGCTGAGCAGATAATCCAAATCCCACTGCAGTTCTTCGGCGTCGCGGCCGACGCCGGCGGTACGGATGATCACGCCCATTTCGTCGGGGATCGCCAGCACGTCCATCGCCGCTTTCAGCGCGGCGCGATCGTCGCCTTCGATGCGGCGCGACACGCCGCCGGCGGTGGGCGAGTTCGGCATCAGCACCATGTAGCGGCCGGCCAACGAAATGAACGTGGTCAGCGCCGCGCCCTTGTTGCCGCGTTCTTCCTTTTCGACTTGGACGACGACTTCCTGGCCTTCGCGCAGCAATTCCTTGATGCCGGCGCGATGATGATCGACGCCCGCCTGGAAATAATCGCGCGAGATTTCCTTCAGCGGCAGAAAGCCATGGCGCTCGGCGCCGTATTCGACGAACGCCGCTTCCAGCGACGGTTCGAGCCGGGTGATCCGACCTTTGTAGATATTGGACTTGCGTTGTTCCTTCGACGGACGCTCGATATCGATGTCGTAAAGGGTTTGGCCGTCGACGATGGCGACGCGCAGTTCTTCCGCCTGCGTCGCGTTGATCAGCATGCGTTTCATGGTGGTGACGTTCCTCGCGCGCTTTTCTCCGCGAGGCGTCGTGACGCATCGCGGGCACGCGGAACGCCGATGGACGTTACGCCTGGATAGTGCCTTGCTGCCGGCCGCGCTCATCCTTCGGAAAGCGCGAAGCGGCGGATCGGGGTCTTCCAGCGCTACGACATCACGGCGGACCGCGGGAGCGCTTGTTCTTTCAACTGTTCGGTTACTTCGGCCGGCGTTCGCATCGCTGCGCCGCGAGGCGCGAGCGCGGGCGACCGCGCGGGACATGTTCAACGCCGACGTCTGACTCGTCGGGCGGTGTCCGGATTCGTCGACAAGCCGCTAACATGGCCGCCCCGAAGGCGGTGGTCGCGCACTGTTATCGAATATCGCGTGGGGAGGCGGGCTTTCGGCCCTCGTGTCTTCGCAAACGAATTCATCGATCTTTCGAATGAACCGTCTGCGGCGACAACTCCCTGCGAAATCAAATCCTTATCTCGCCCGGCGAGTGTAACAGATCAAGACCGACCATGTCCGATTCGCCAACCAGTTCTCGTTCCGCTCCGAT
>JAGNNB010000518.1 GCA_017990865.1 Lysobacteraceae bacterium | reverse complement strand
CTCCTGTGCTGCGCGGAACATGTGCTGTGCGGAACACCGCGGTTCGGGCACGAAGGGTTTCGGAGACGACGGACGCGGCCGCACGGCCCATGGTGGTGCAACGTTCGCCCGTCTGCAACAAAACGCGATGGCGGGCGTGCGGCGGTCATCATGCACGCCGATACGCCACCACCGCCCGGTAGAGCGGAGCGCAGCTCCGCTATGACTTATCCGGGGGTGATTCAGCGAGGCTGCGCTGTGGCTTATCCGGGGGGATTCTGTGATCGAGTGATTCAGCGGAGCTGCGCTCCGCTCTACGGGGGATCAGCCCAGTTCGATTTCGATCGCGCGCATCATCGCGCCGCGACCGAACGCGAAATCCCAGGGGGTGCCGCCCACCTGTCGCCACAGCACCGCCGAACGCAAACCGGCGAGCAACAGCGCGCGGATTTCGGCGACGATATCGGTCTGCTGCAGATAGTGCGGGTTGCCTTGCACGATCACCTTCGGCCGCAATTGACTGATGGTGTCGGCGTACAACTGCCCGAGTTGCGCGATCACGTCTGGATGCGCGCTGCCTTGTCGTTCGGCTTTCTCGGCGAGGGCCAGAATTCCGCGACGGACGCGCTCGGACATGGCGCCGTCGGCGACGAAGCGGCGTTCGATCTGCAGCACCGCCATGCCGAGCTTGGGCAGCGCCGGGTCGCTGCTGGTACGCGTCAAATAATCGCGCAGCAGCGTCAACCCCGTGCGCATGCGCGCCCCGCCGCCGTAAACCGCGTCGGTGTTGGGCGCGTCCAGCCGAAAGACGCTGTCGAGCGCGCACAGTTCGAGCGCGGCGTCGGCGTGACCGGTTTCGGCGATCTGGCGCACCACCTTCAAGGACTGCAGCACGCCGCCGAGGGCGAGTACGCGGGAATGGATATCGTGGCTCATCGTGCGACGGTTCTCGAAAACATCGGGTCGATAGTGGAATCTGCGGCGGAATCGGCAACGGCATCGACGACCGGATTCGCCGCGAAATCGGCGAGTATGGCGCGGCCCGGATCCAACGCAGCGTCGGTCGCGGCGATCACGGCACCGCCGAGGCAGACCTCGTCGCAATAGAGCACCAGCGACTGACCGGGCGTCACCGCGCGCTGCGGGCGCTCGAAGCGCACATCGAGCCCGCCGTCGTCCCGCACGACGACCTCGCAGGCTTCGTCGGCCTGGCGGTACCGCGTTTGCGCGGTGCAAACGAAGCGCCGAGCCGGCGGGGCGCCGCCGATCCAGTGCGCCGTTTCGGTGCGCAAGCGCTGCGACAACAGCAAGCGCGAGTCGCCTTGATCCACGATCAATCGGTTGCCCGGCACATCCTTGCCGACCACGAACCACGGCGCGGCTGGATAACCGCGCACGCCGCCGATCTGCAGCCCCTCGCGCTGACCCAGCGTGAAATAGAACACGCCCGGGTGCGTGCCGATGCGACGCCCGTCGGGCGCGACGATATCGCCCGGTTTCGCCGGCAAGTACTGCGCGAGAAATTCGCGAAAATCGCGCTCGCCGATGAAACAGATGCCGGTGGAGTCCTTCTTCGCCGCCGTGGGCAGTCCGGCCTCCGCGGCCAATTTGCGGACCTCGGTCTTCTGCAGATCGCCCAGCGGGAACAGCGTCGCGGCCAATTGCGTCTGGCCCAATTGGTGCAGGAAATAGCTCTGGTCCTTGCCGCGATCGGCCGCGCGCAAAAGCTGCCATTCGCCGTTCACGCAGCGGATGCGCGCGTAGTGTCCGGTGGCGATACGCTCCGCCCCGAGCGCGTGCGCGGCGTCGAGAAAATGCTTGAACTTGATTTCGCGATTGCACAGCACATCCGGATTCGGCGTGCGGCCGGCGGCGTATTCGGCGAGAAAATGCTCGAACACGCCGGCCCAGTACTCGTTCGAGAAATCGCGGAAATGGATCGGCAAGCCGAGGCGCCCGCTCACCGCCACCGCGTCGCGACGGTCGTCTTCTGCGCGGCAATCGCCGCTGCCGTCGTCGGCCCAGTTGCGCATGAACAACCCGGCCACGCTTTGCGTCGGATCGGCCAGCGCGCGATCCCGCAGCAGCAACGCCGCCACCGACGAATCGACGCCGCCGGACATACCGACGACGATGCGAGGCGCGCTCATGCGGCGGTTCTCATCTCGCCCTCACGGCAAGTGCTGCAGCAGCGACAAGGGCGAACGCCGCCCGGCCAAATGGTCCGCGACCGCCTGCCAGACCAAGGGGCTGCGGTGCCGCTCGCGCGCATCCGACAGTTCCTCCGGCGTCATCCAGATCGCGCGCACGATGCCTTCGTCGAGGCGACGTTCGGGATCGTGCTTTACGGGTTCGGCAGCGAAGGCGAAGCGCAGATAATGCCGACCGCCGGCGCCGTCCGGGCGCAGCGGCGCTTTCCACTGATACGCGCCGATGAACGCGGTCGGGCGCACGTCCCAGCCGGTTTCCTCGCGCGTTTCGCGCATGGCGGCCTCGATCAGGCTCTCGTCGGGTTCCAAATGCCCGGCGGGCTGGTTCAGCACCAGTCGGCCGTCGACGCGCTCTTCCACGCACAGCACGCGGCCATCGCGGACCACTACCGTGGCCACGGTCACATCGGGCTGCCAGAAACGGCCTTCGCGGTAACTCACGGGGTCATGCTCACGGGGTCATGCTCGCTGGGTCATGGTTGCTGGATCGCGCTTGCTAGGTCGTGCTTACTAAATCGTGTGTACTG
>JAGNNB010000517.1 GCA_017990865.1 Lysobacteraceae bacterium | reverse complement strand
CATTCACGCCGTCCGCGAATGCATCGACCGCCGCTACGCCGAAGACTGGAGACTCCACGAATTGGCGGCGCTCGCGCACATGAGCGCCTTCCACTTCGCCCGAATGTTCGCCGAATTCGTCGGTCGTTCTCCGCATCGTTATCTCGCCGACGCACGGCTGTCGGCGGCCGCAGCGATGCTGCGCGATGGCCGCAGCGTCACCGACGCCTGCTATGCCTGCGGCTTCGGCGACCCGAGCCACTTCACGCGCGCGTTCGCGCAGCGCTACGGCCGCACGCCTGCCGCCTACGCGCAACACCCGCACTGACGCACCGCGCAAGATCGCAAGAAACGCCAAGCACCGCGACGACGCCGGGCGTATGTTCGACGCGAACCCACAACATCGCCGCACGCCATGACCCACGCCCCCACCTTCGCCGCGCTCGCCAGCGTGGCGCTCGCCGCCGCATCCGCCGGCAACGACGACCGCATCGGTTCGCATCGACCGCACGCAACCCCCGCTTGTAGCGAAAATCGCTCGAACGAAATCGGCAGCGATCGAAGTCATGATCGAAGTCACGATCGAAATACTGATCCCAAGATCGATCGCGCCGAACGCGACCGCCGCACCATCGCCGCGCTCGATACCGCCTATCAAGCCGCAGTCGAACGCAACGATGCCGAGGCCATGGCGCGCATCCTGCACCCGGATTTCGTCGTAGTGCTGGGCGACGGCACCGTCGAAACGCGCGACGACGTACTCGGCGCCGCGCGTACGCGAAGCATCGAATACGAACGCCAAATCGAAGAGCCCGGCACGCAAACCGTGCACGTCTGGGGCGACACCGCCGTCGTCACCGCATTGCTTTGGCTGAAAGGCACGCGCAAAGACGGGCGACGCTTCGAGCGCCGCCTCTGGTTCACCGACACCTACATCCGCACCGGCGACGGCTGGCGCTATGTCTTCGGACAAGCATCGCTGCCGTTGCCGCAAGCCGATGGTTTCGCACCGTTTCCAGGCGACAAGCCGGACGACGACGCCGAATCCCGATACCGCCGCCCATAGCAGGTTGTTGAAAAACGATCATCCTGATCGTTTTGACTCGCCGCATCCTTGCGGCTCGCCGCTTCGCGGCCGGCGTTGCAGCATCTATTACTCTTGGTGCCGGCTCCTGCCGGCACAGTCAAGTCGCGAGTCAGGCACATGTCCTGACTCGCTCGCGACGACAGCCCGCTTGCGGGCTGAACAGCGAAGCTGGCCCTGAGCTCCGCGAAGGGTGAGCGCGCAGCGCGAATCATCAATCGCTTACGCGCTCGCTTCGTCGTCGCAGCCATCCTTGGCTGCGCTAACAGGCTGTTTTTCAACAGCCTGATAGGATCGCCAGCCAACGGCGTGGCGGAACCGCCGATGGCGCAGACCCGCATGAAGAACACGCCTACGAGCCCGCCATCGGCGGATTAAACGGCCACAGCCGCTTTATGCCTTACGGCGAGATGCTGCATTTGAGTTGGGCGGGAATCGCCGGCGTTGGATTGCCACCGTTGGCCGAGGTATTCCACGCCACCAAACCGTCCCCCCACCAAAAGCCCCAGGTGCCGATCGGGGTGCCGTCCGACGGTCTCGGCACCGTCAATAATCCGGCAGGCAAAGCGAATTCTTTCTTGCAGCGCCCGTCTTCGGTGATCCCGCCCATTTGGTTGTTGCTGTTGGAGCGCCAATCGATGGGGCACTTCACGACAGGCTTTCTATTCAATGTATACGTTTTGCCCGTATATGTTTGCGTGTTTGCGCCGAGCTTCGACAACAGCGTCATTTGCAGTTGGTCGGGCGCGATCGAAGGCGGATACGTACAAAGAGCGGTAGCGATGGTTTGCTTATTATTGGCGAAAGCGACATCGCATTTGTTCCGACAATCGTTTTGGTCCGCGGGCGATACCACCCAAATTTTCGGTTTCCAATTCACCGCCGTCGTTAAATTGTAGAGCACCTGATTCGGCTGGCTTCTGACAAGATCGCAATGGCATGTCTTTTGAAGTTCGACCGCTTGCGCCGCGATCGGAAAACAGACGAGCGCCAACATCGATTTGATCAAAACATTGTTCACATAACCCCCTGAGTGAGTAGATCGATTCACACCCCATGTTGCTTAACATCGTCGTTCGGCCGGCGTCGCATGTCCTGATAATTTCGAGATCCCACCCCCGCTCGCGATCCTATGCAACCGTCCCTCTGCGCCACCGAACCGCCAGAATAAGGCAGAACGTCGATTCGAAGGTACATCGACCGTTGGCTTAGGCCGCCCCACTTGGCAGCAGTGCGAAAAGCGATCCACAGAACTGCAGGAACTTTCTAACGCTTCGGCCGTCCCGGCACGAAACGCGGCGTTGTCGTCAAGTATTCGCGATATGCGGCGCTGCGCTTCTGCAAGTCCGCTTCGAGCAGCGGCACGCCGGACACGCGCGTCAGCAGCCAGGTCATCAGCAGCGGCGAGAATACCGTCCATGCCCCGCCCATGCTGGCGGACGCGATCCACATGCCCCACCAAAACGTCGCTTCGCCGAAATAATTCGGATGCCGGCTGTAGCGCCAGAGGCCGCGGTTCATCACCTCGTCCTGCGAGGTTCGCGTCGCTTTGAAACGCGCCATTTGCGCATCGGCGACCGTCTCGAAGGCCGCACCGAACGCGGCGATGACGAATCCCGCATAGGTCACGATATTGGCGTGTTGCGCACCGTTCAAGAT
>JAGNNB010000516.1 GCA_017990865.1 Lysobacteraceae bacterium | reverse complement strand
GGAATAGACACGGCGCCCTGTTTCAAGCGTTGCGCGACGTGGCCGGCTTCCAGCGCGTCGGGAATGGTCAGCACCGCGAGCGATGCGGCGCCCGGGTTCGCTTCGGCCAAGACCGCTTCGTCCGCCGCATTGCCGTGGATGGCCTTGTAGCCCGCCGCTCGCGCCGCTTCGACCCGCGCCTCGTCGGTGTCGATCACGACGAAGGGAATGCCGGCGCGGCTCAACACCACCGCCAATTTGCCGCCGACCCGGCCGTAACCGACCACCAGCACGTGCCCTTTCGCCACCGGCGCGACCGGCGTGTCCGCGACGCGGGTGCGGCGCGCCATCAGCGCGAACAACGGTGGATTGAGCAGAATCGAAAGAATCGCGCCGGCCAGCACCAGATCGCGCGTTTGCTCGGACACGAGACCCAGCGAAGCGCCGAGCCCGACCAGGATGAACGAGAATTCGCCGATCTGCGCCAAACTCGCGGCGATGGTCAGCGCGATACGATTGTCCTTGCCCAACAGACGCACCACCGCCCAGGCCGCAACCGATTTGCCGACGAGGATGATCGCGAGCGTTTCGATCACTTCCAGCGGCTGTTCGATCAGAATCCAAGGGTCGAACAGCATGCCGACGGAGACGAAGAACAACACCGCGAAGGCATCGCGCAGCGGCAGCGAATCTTCCGCCGCCTTGTGACCGAACGGCGACTCGTTGAGCAGCATGCCGGCGAAGAACGCGCCCAGCGCGAACGAGACGCCGAACAATTCCGCCGCGCCGAAGGCCACGCCCATCGCGCAGGCGAGCACGCACAGCGTGAACAATTCGCGCGAGCCGGTGCCGGCGACGCGTTCGAGCAGCCAGGGCAGCACGCGTCGGCCGACGATCAGCATCAGCGCGACGAAACCGCCGACTTTGAGCACGGTGATCAGCAGCGCGAGGCCGATGCCGCCATCGCGCGCGCCTTCGGCATTGGGCGCGAGCGCGGGCACCAACACCAGCGCAAGCACCATCGCCAGATCCTCCACGATCAACCAACCGATCGCGATGCGGCCGCGCTCGCTGTCGAGCAGGCGCGCCGATTCGAGCGCACGCAACAGCACCACGGTGCTCGCGACCGACAGCGATAGGCCGAAGATCAGGCTTTCGGCGTGCGACCAGCCCAGGCGCGTGCCCAGAAACCAGCCCATGGCGGTGGCGACGAACATTTGCACGATCGCGCCCGGCACGGCGATCCGGCGCACGGCCATCAGATCGCGCAGCGAGAAATGCAGGCCCACGCCGAACATCAACAGAATCACGCCGATCTCGGCGAGCTGCGGCGCCAGCGTGGCGTCGCCGACGAAACCCGGCGTATTCGGCCCGACCAGAACGCCCGCGATCAAATAACCGACGATGGGCGAGAAACGCAGCCGCTGCGCGAGCAGGCCGAACACGAAGGCCAGTACGAAGCCGATGCAGAGCATCGCGATGAGGGATGTGTGATGCGGCATCGCACGACTATACGCGACGATGCGCGGCGTTCCTGTCCGCCGCATTCAGGTTCGCGTCGCGGGTCGATATCGACGATTTGGATCGGAGGCCGCAAACGAAAACCCCCGGCTAGGCCGGGGGTTTTCGAAATCAGAAACGATTCGCGACGCACTTCGCCACGCTGCGAGATCGGCGCGCGAGGACTGCCTCACAAATGCCGCCTCGCAAATGCGGTCTCGCGAACGCCGCCTCGCGAGCGAATCGTCTCGTCACCATTTGTAGCCGACGCGGCCGTAGACGTAAGCGCCGTTGAAGCCGTTGGGCGAACTGGCGCTGTAGGGCAACTGGCCGTTGGTGGAGTTGGCGAACAGCACTTCGTCCGGATACGAGTCGAGCACGTTGTCCGCACCGAGCGTGAAGGTCAAATCGCCCAAGGCATAGCTGCCGGACAGATCGAGCGTCCACTGCGGATCGTAGGTCTGATCGCGCGAAGTGTCGGCCGGATTGTTGCCGAACAGTACGCTGAACTCGCCGTAGCGCGTGGCGTTCGCCCCGAACGACCAGTTGCCCTGGTTGTAGTTGCCGCCGAGTTGGAACTTGTCGCGCGGCGCACCGACGGTCAGACGGCCCACTTCGACGCGGCCGATGCGCACGGCGGTGGGATCGATCGCGGCCAAGCGCGCGGGGTTCGGCGCGATGCGCTCCACCGTGGTCTTGTTGTAGTTGTAACCGGCGGTGAGATCCAAACGACCGTCGCCGATGTCCCAACGATAGGTGCCGATCAGATCGATGCCCTTGGTTTTGGTGTCGATGGCGTTGGTGAAGTAGCGACCGCCGCCGAGCGAAGGATCGACCGTGGTGTTGAGGAAAGTGCGCACGGCGGTGGAGGTGAGGTTCTCCGAGAGCATGATGCGGTCGTCGATTTCGATCTGGTACGCATCGACCGTGATGTAGAGATTCTCGATCGGCTGCAGCACCAGGCCGAGGCTGAGATTCTTCGATTCTTCGGCTTTCAGCGACTCGGCGCCAAGCGCGACCGCGGCGGGGTCGTTCACGCGGAAGGTGCGGATATCGAACGGCACGCCGCCGATGAAGTTGGTGGCGGTGGAGCGGAAGAACTGCTGCTGCAGCGACGGCGCGCGGAAGCCGGTCGAGACCGTGCCGCGCAACGCCACCGCGTCGCTGAAGGCGTAGCGCGCCGACAGCTTGCCGGACGTGGTGTCGCCGAAATCGCTGTAGTCTTCCGCGCGCACGGCGAGGCCGA
>JAGNNB010000515.1 GCA_017990865.1 Lysobacteraceae bacterium | reverse complement strand
TGCAGCACCGCGGAACGCTTGCGGTCCGGCGGAAACTTGCTCAGCCAATGGTCGATATGCGCCCGCGTTTTGTCGCTCAACGCGACCATCGGGTCGACGTTGCGGCAGGCTTCGAAATTACCAGTCGCTTTCATGAGTGCAAAGCCGGGAATCGGGAATGGGGAATCGGAAATCGTCGAGCCGCGAAACCGCAGCGCATCGCGCCCGCGGTTCGCGTATGGATGGGCAGAGCATCGCGAAAGCCGGCTACGCCCGCTGTTGCGATTCCCCATTCCCCATTCCCGATTCCCGTACTCATCGATCAATCTCGCCGAACACGATGTCGTAAGTGCCGATCATCGCCACCACGTCGGCCAGCATATGGCCCTTCACCACCGTATCCATCGACGACAGATGCGCGAAGCCCGGCGCGCGCAGATGCACGCGGAACGGTTTGTTGGCGCCGTCGGAGACCAGATAGCAGCCGAACTCGCCCTTCGGCGCTTCCACCGCGCTGTAGGTTTCGCCGGCCGGCACGCAATAGCCTTCGCTGAAGAGTTTGAAGTGATGGATCAGCGCTTCCATGTCGTCTTTCATGGATTCGCGGTTCGGTGGAGCGACCTTGTAGTTGTCGATCATCACCGGGCCGGCGTTGGCCTTCAGCCACTTCACGCACTGCTTGATGATGCGGTTGGATTCGCGCATCTCGGCGACGCGCACCAGATAACGGTCGTAGCAATCGCCGTTGACGCCCACCGGAATGTCGAAATCGACTTCGGCATACTTCGCGTACGGCTGCTTCTTGCGCAGATCCCAGGCGATGCCGGAGCCGCGGATCATCGGGCCGGTCATGCCCCAGGCCAGCGCTTGTTCCGGCGGAATCACGCCGATGTTGACCGTGCGCTGTTTCCAGATGCGGTTGTCGGTCAGCAGCGTCTCGTATTCGTCGACGCGCTTGGGGAAATCGTCGGTGAAGGCGTCGAGATAATCGAGCATCGAGCCTTCGCGCCATTCGTTGAAGCGCTTGAGCTTCTCGCCCTTGCGCCACGGCGATTCGCGGTACTTCGGCATCTTGTCGGGCAGATCGCGATAAACGCCGCCGGGGCGGTAATAGGCCGCGTGCATGCGTGCGCCCGACACCGCTTCGTAGCAATCCATCAACTCTTCGCGTTCGCGGAAGGCGTACAGGAACACCGCCATCGCGCCGAGATCGAGCGCATTCGAGCCGATCCACATCAAGTGATTCAGGATGCGGGTGATTTCGTCGAACATCGTGCGGATGTACTGCGCGCGTTCCGGCGCTTCGATGCCCATCAGGGTTTCGATCGCGCGCACGTAAGCGTGCTCGTTGCACATCATCGACACATAGTCGAGGCGATCCATGTAGCCGATCGATTGATTGAACGGCTTGGATTCGGCGAGTTTCTCGGTGCCGCGATGCAGCAGGCCGACGTGCGGGTCGGCGCGTTGGACGATTTCGCCGTCCATTTCGAGAATCAAACGCAGCACGCCGTGTGCGGCCGGATGTTGCGGGCCGAAGTTCAGCGTGTAATTGCGGATTTCTTGCTTGGATTCGGCCGCATTGCTGGCCAAACCTTCGCTGGCGGGATGCGCGGCGCTCATTTCGATGCCTCCGCTTTGCGCGTCGCCTGTTCGGCGGACGCCGTCGCGAACCGGGCATCGTCGCGAATCACGCGCGGCACGCCGACGCGCGGCTCGACGGAAGTGACGGGCTCGTACACCACGCGCTTCTTCTCGGCGTCGTAACGCACTTCGACATTGCCGATCAACGGGAAATCCTTACGGAACGGATGACCGACGAAACCGTAATCGGTGAGGATGCGGCGCAGATCCGGATGACCTTCGAAAATCACGCCGAACAGATCGAACGCCTCGCGCTCGAACCAGTTGGCGACCGGCCAAATATCCGTCAACGACGCGACGATGGGCAGATCGTCGTTTTGCGCGAAGGTCTTCACGCGCAGACGGCGATTGCCCTGCACCGACAGCAGTTGCGCGACCGCGGCGTAGCGGCGCTGCGGCACCGGTTCGACCGCTTGATCCTCGAACGCATCGGCTTCGCGAGTGGTGGTCTCGCCGTATTTGAAGCGGCCGACGCCGCGCCCTTCGACGCCGCGACTGAAGCCTTCGGAAGACACCTCGGTGTCCCACTCGTCGCTGCCGTAGCCGAGATAATCGACGCCGCAAAGATCGACGAGCGATTCGAAGCCGAACTCCTCGCGAATCGCCAGACAACCTGCATGCCAATCGCCGCCCGGGAATTCGATGCCTACTTCTCCGCGCGGTTCGCAGACGGTGACGACAGCGGCGGGAAAACGCGCGCGCAGACGGTCGGCGAAAGCCTGACTTACGGAAGAATGGACGGTCTCGCTCATCAGTAGACGCCCTGCTTGTCGTCGCCGAAATTGGTGCCGCGGCGGATTTTCTTCTGCAACTGCAGAATGCCGTAGACCAACGCTTCGGCGGTCGGCGGGCAACCCGGCACGTAAATATCCACCGGCACCACGCGATCGCAACCGCGCACAACCGAATAGGAATAGTGGTAGTAGCCGCCGCCGTTGGCGCAACTGCCCATCGAAATCACCCACTTGGGGTTGGGCATCTGGTCGTAGACCTTACGCAGGGCGGGCGCCATTTTGTTGACCAGCGTACCGGCGACGATCATCACGTCCGATTGGCGCGGCGACGGGCGGAACACCACGCCGTAACGGTCGAGGTCCAGACG
>JAGNNB010000513.1 GCA_017990865.1 Lysobacteraceae bacterium | reverse complement strand
CCGGCCAGAACGCGTGGCCGATCGCCGCCACGAACTTCATCCTGATGCAGAAGAAGCCGAAGGACGCCGCGCGTTCCAAGGAAGTCCTCAGCTTCTTCCGCTGGGCGTACGCCAACGGCGACGCGCAAGCCAAGGCTCTGGACTACGTACCTTTGCCCGACAGTCTGGTCAAGCAGATCGAAGCCTACTGGGCCAAAGAGCTGAAGTTCTGATCCACTCCATCGCCCGGCGCGAGCCCTTTCGGTCGCGCCGAGACTTATCGTCCCGAAAGCCACGCGCAGCTTGCGCGTGGCTGCTTTGCGAAAGCCCACCTCGAATCGGATAGTGCAATCGAGCATGAATACCGTTCCTACCAGCGCAACGTCTCCGGGACGCGATGTCGCCGACGCGCGCGCCGACCGTGGCTTCCGGTGGCTGGTCACGACCGCGGGCGTTTTCGTCTTGATCGCGCTCGCTGCGGCCGCATTTTCGATGCTCTGGGGCGGGCGCGAAGCGCTGCAGAAATTCGGTTTGGCATTCTTCTGGCGCGACGCCTGGGATCCGGTACTTCAGGATTTCGGCGCGCTCGTTCCGATCTTCGGCACCATCGTCACTTCGATCATCGCGCTGCTGATCGCCGTCCCGGTCAGCTTCGGTATCGCGATGTTCCTGACCGAAATCGCGCCGCGCTGGGTGCGAGGCCCGGTCAGTACCGCGATCGAACTGCTCGCCGGCATTCCGTCGATCATTTACGGCATGTGGGGTCTCTTCGTGCTGGTCCCGTTCCTATCGCTGTACGTCTACCCCTGGATCGACGAGAACATGGGTAGTCTGCCGGTGGTGGGCTTGTTTTTTTCGGGCCCGCCGCTCGGGCTTGGAATGGGTACCGCAGGCTTGGTGCTCGCGGTGATGATCATCCCGTTCATTTCCTCGGTGATGCGCGAAGTCTTCCTGACCGTGCCCGGCCGTTTGAAAGAGTCGGCGTACGCCCTCGGTTCGACGCGCTGGGAAGTGGTGTGGAACGTCGTGCTGCCCTACACGCGCTCCGCGGTGATCGGCGGCATCTTCCTGGGGCTCGGTCGCGCGCTGGGCGAAACGATGGCCGTGACGTTCGTCCTCGGCAACGCGCATCGCATGACTGCGTCCCTGCTGGAACCCGGCAATTCCATCGCCGCGACGATCGCCAACGAATTCGCCGAGGCCGATTCGCCGATGTACCTGTCTTCGTTGATCGCGCTCGGCTTCGTGCTGTTCATGGTCACGTTCGTGGTGCTCACGATCGCGCGATTGATGCTGCGGCAATTGAACAAGCGCGAGGGCAACTGACATGCTGCTCAATCTGTATCGTCGCCGCCAGATCAAGAATATCGCGGCTCAGATCCTGGCGGTCGCCGCCACGATCTTCGGCCTCTTCTGGTTGGCGTGGATCCTTTGGACGACATTCTCCAAAGGCATTTCCTCGCTCAACGTCGCGCTTTTCACCGAAATGACGCCGCCGCCCGGCGCAGAAGGCGGCGGTATGCTCAACGCCTTTTTCGGCAGCGTGGTCATGAGCCTGCTCGGTATCGCGATCGGCGCCCCGATCGGCGTACTCGCGGGCACTTATCTGGCCGAATACTCGGCGAAAAGTTGGATCGGCGAAACCGTACGATTCGTCAACGACATTCTGCTGTCCGCGCCTTCGATCGTGCTTGGGCTCTTCGTCTACACCCTCGTCGTCGCGCAAATGGGGCACTTCTCCGCGCTGGCCGGCGCGATCGCGCTGGCGTTCATCGTGTTGCCGGTGGTGGTGCGCACCACCGACGAAATGCTGCGCTTGGTTCCTGTGCAGATGCGCGAGGCCGCGCTATCGCTCGGCGTGCCGCAATGGAAAGTCATCGTGCAGGTGCTCTACCGCAGCGCCTCGGCCGGCATTCTCACCGGCATCCTGCTTGCGCTCGCGCGCATCTCCGGCGAGACCGCGCCCTTGCTGTTCACCGCGCTCAACAATCAATACTGGAGCGCCGATCTCCTTTCGCCGATGGCGAACGTGCCGGTCGTGATCTTCCAGTTCTCGATGAGCCCTTTCGAAGCGTGGCATACGTTGGCCTGGGCCGGCGCATTCATCCTCACCATGTTCGTGTTGGCCGTCAGCTTGATCGCCAGAACGATCCTGCTGCGCAACAAAATCTCCCATGAATAACCTCGCCCGGAATCCGGATATGAACGACCTCGATCTACAGGCCGATACCTCTCGGCGCATCGGCATCGCAACCGTGCATCGCGAGGAGCAGCCCGAGTCTCCGGTCAAGATCGCCGCGCGCGGACTCGACTTCTACTACGACAAGTTCCACGCCTTGAAGAGCATCGACATGGCGATTCCCGAAAAGCGCGTCACCGCGCTGATCGGGCCGTCCGGCTGCGGCAAATCGACCTTGTTGCGAATCTTCAACCGCATCTATGCGCTGTATCCGAAGCAGGTCGCGAAAGGCGAGATTCTTCTGGACGGCGAGAACATTCTCGACCCGAAATTTCCGATGAATCGACTGCGCAGCAAAGTCGGCATGGTGTTCCAAAAGCCAGTGCCGTTCCCGATGACGATTTTCGAGAACGTGGCCTATGCGATCCGACATCACGAACGCTTGTCGAAGTCGCAGATGAACGACCGCGTCGAGGCAGCGTTGCATCAAGCCGCGCTATGGGACGAAGTGAAGGACAAACTCGGTCAAAGCGCGCTCGGCCTCTCGGGCGGACAGCAGCAGCGTTTG
>JAGNNB010000514.1 GCA_017990865.1 Lysobacteraceae bacterium | reverse complement strand
GGTGTGAACACCGTAAGCATGGACATCTATGACCTCAGTGGAAAGCGCATGATGGCTCGCACACTTGCGGCTCAAGATGGGTTCTTGAATAGCCTGATTGTAGGCATAGATATGGTCGATGCGGTCGTTGAAGCGATAGCTCGGCGTGTCGCGATGGCCGCCGATGTAGAACGGTCGATCGGTGTTGTTGACATTGCCCGTTCTCGGTGTCGCCGTGCCGGTCGGTTTGCCATCGATGTAGAACGTGATGAGGCCCGGCGAGACGCTGCGATTGACCGTGACCGCGACGTGGTGCCAGCGATTCGCCGCCAACGCTACCGGCGTCGCGACGTTCGAGGTGTAGCTCGCGGAGCCGGAGGCGTCGGCGAGATGCAGAAACAGCCGATCGCCGTTGTACACCGTGAATGCATAGCCGTAACCGCCCGCGCCGACGCTGCTGCGATTATCGATGATCGTCTTGTAGGAAGCGCTGTTCGGACTGGACATGCGGATCCAGGCGGCGAGGGTGAAACTGCCGGTGCCGAAATTCAGGTTCGACGTACTGGGCGCTTGGACATAACTGCCGTTGATCAAGTTGGCGGCGGTGCCCGTCCAGCCGTAGGACTGAACCGCGCTGCCCACGACCGTGCCGTTGCTGCCGTAACCGCTGGTGTCGAAAGCGGTGGTGACGACGGGCGACATCAACCATTCGCCGACCAGACCGCTGGTGAAGCGCGTGGGAAGCGCTTGGCTCGCCGCCACGGGGAGCAGCGTACCGATCGCGATCGCCGCCGCTTTTGCGATGCTGGCGCGTGCGACTTTCTTCATGCGTCTCTCCTTGCAAAGTATCCACAGATGCTGTTCGAACAGCGCGTCGACGACAAGGCTTCCATGCGGCATTGCAAGGGCGAGCGCATCGTGCCATGAAGTCGGTTCAATCCTATCCCATGGCGCTGCGGTGTTGTCAATGCGACTTTCGCGAAGCGGTCGTCCGCGAGCGTTGCATGCGTATGCGCGCGGCATGACACGGGAGCGATGCCGCGCAACGATGGGCGCGGCGGTGCTCGGCTATGCATGGCTGTGCAAGCTCATGCGAGCCGCACTCGCGACAGGCGTTGCGGCGCGCGAACGTTGAAGGTCGCGAACTCAGATCAAACGTTCGCGCGGGTCTTGCCTTGCCCCGCAATCGATCGATTCCACATCGATCCCATGCGCCTCCAGCACCACGCGATATTGCCGCTGTCGCGCTTGAAAATAGGTGTAGCGACGACGCGCGCCGTCGTCGACGGCTTCGCCGCTGCGGACGCGCTCGGATTCGATCGCGTCGAACCGGCGCCAGGCGTCGAAATCGAATTTCGCCATGCGCACGCTGCTATCGGCGTAACGCAGCAACGGTTCCGGCGTGGCGTCGAGCCAGACTTCGCGCTGCGGCGCGAGCAAGGCGGTTTCGATCAACGGCCACAGACGTTGGAGACCGACGTGGTCGTACTGCATCGCGATCATCGCGGCCAAGTCGTGCGCGGTGAGGTAGCGCGCATGTTCGATGCGCGCGCCGAATTGCTCTTGCGCCTGCAGCGCGGTCGCCGCGCTGGCCATGCCGCGTTCCAGCAGCGTCTCTTCGAATCGCACGGCGACCGTACGCGCGGCATTGGCGTCGCCGATCAACGCGAACGGCAATACCCGCAGCGGCCCGCCGTGCAATTCCAATTCCGCGCGCATCGGTTGCGGCACGGTGCCGTTCGCATTCGCGCCGAAAACGATGATCCGCGGTGCGTCGGCGCGCGGTGCGCGCGCGCGCAATTCCTGCAGACGGCGATGCAGCGGCCAGCCCGGACGCAGCAATTCGGCCGGGTCGAAATGCGCTGCGCCGAGCACGAGATCCAGGTCGCTCGCTTCGGGGGCCAGCGTCGCCAGATCGAGCGCGATGGCTTGGGCCAGCGCGGCCGCCGGTGCTTGCCCCAGCGCGGCCTGACGCGGCGCGGTGCCCGGGGTCAGTTCCAATGCCACTGCGCCCAAGACCGAGAACGGGGCGGCAGCGCTTGCGGTATCGCTCATCGCGCGCGACCTGCGAAACGGGCGAGCGCACGGGGCGCGGTGCGGCGTGATGCGGACATTCGGCGGGCGGCGTGGTGGGCGTCGTTGACGGGAGTGGGATTATAGGTGGAGGCAATAGGGGGAGGCACTCGCCGCGGGCGTTGCGGCCGGTGGCCACGTGAATCCAACCATGCCCGTCATTCCGAGCGTAGCGAGGGGCGTGCTTGAATTTCGTTCAGTATCGTCGACAAGCAGGCCCCTCGCTGCGCTCGGGGTGACATGATCGATACTCGGGATGGCATGGTCGATCGCATGCTCGTGAGGCGCTTCAAACCGAGGCGGCCGTGCTTTCTCGCGCATCGCTTGATGCCGAAGTTTCGACCGGCAAGCCGTGCGCAAGCAGCAGATCGCGCCAACGTCGCGTGCGTTCGTGGCCGTCGTCCTGCATGCGTACGCGACCGTCGGCGTAGCGCAGCGAGGGCCTCGGCGGATCGCATGCAGGGTCGCGCTTGGGCGCTTCATACCACTCGCGTTCGCGCTTGGGCGCCTCATACCATTCGTGTTCGCGCCTAGGCGCTTCATACCATTCATGTTCGCGCTTGGGCGCGAAGAGCACCCGCTCGATCAGCGACCAGACGCCGCCGAGGCCGTCGCTGTAGTAGCGGCCGGCGAGTTCGGTCGACAGGCTGCGCATCGAGAAATAGCCGACCGCG
>JAGNNB010000512.1 GCA_017990865.1 Lysobacteraceae bacterium | reverse complement strand
TCCGAGAGCAGGCCGTAGACCAGTTTCGACGCGGTGGATTGGTCGGCGCTGGGGCCGTTGCCTTCGGCGTTGGCGGTCAGACCCGCCACCGAAGCGGCGATGGCCATCACGAGCAAGGAGATCGGCAGAGCTTTGGCGAGTTTCATCGGGACTCTCTTGGGCGACGCAGAGGTGACGGCAATAGGTGACAACGCGAAGGTTACAGCGTGGATACGACGCATGAGGCGCAGCGGATAGAACTCGAATAGCGTTCCATTCCGTCCCATGACGTTCCGACTGTCGAGATTACCGAAAGTTTCGGGCACCGGAACGTGCCTCAGGTCATCTCCGATGGAAGGCTGCGGCCCAGGGCGCGAACGGTTCAGCCTCGCTCGGACACGGTCGGCCGTGTTCAGGCGACGACGCCCGCCCCGGCCGCCTGCCGGTCGGCGTGATACGAGCTGCGCACCAGCGGCCCGGAGGCGACGTGCGTGAAGCCCAGGGCCATGCCGAAGTCTTCCAACGCCTTGAATTCGTCCGGCGTCCAGTAGCGCAGGACCGGGTGATGGTGGGCGCTGGGTTGCAGATATTGGCCGATCGTCACCATCTCGACATCGTGAGCGCGCAAATCGCGCAAAGTGCCTTCGACCTGCGCCATCGTTTCGCCCAAGCCGAGCATGATGCCGCTCTTGGTGGCGACAGCCGGGTGCTGCGCCTTGAAACGCTGCAGCAGCGTCAGCGACCACGCGTAATCGGCGCCGGGACGCACGTTGCGGTACAGGTCCGGTACGGTTTCGACGTTGTGGTTGAACACGTCAGGCGGGCTGAGCGCCAAAATCTCCAGCGCGCGTTCCATCCGGCCTTTGCCGCGGAAATCGGGCGTCAGGATTTCGATCTTGGTGTTCGGGCTGCGCGCGCGGATCGCGGCGATGCAGTCGACGAAATGCTGGGCGCCGCCGTCGCGCAGATCGTCGCGATCGACGCTGGTCACCACCACGTACTTCAAGCCCATGTCGGCGACGGTGCGCGCGAGATTCTCGGGTTCCTCGGCATCCGGCGGTTTGGGACGGCCGTGGGCCACATCGCAGAACGAACAGCGCCGCGTGCAGACCTCGCCGAGAATCATGAACGTCGCCGTGCCGTGACTGAAGCATTCATGGATGTTCGGGCAGGTCGCCTCTTCGCAGACGGTCACGAGGCGGTTTTCGCGCAGTTTGGCTTTCAGATTGGCCACCGCGTTGCCGCTGGGCAGGCGCACGCGAATCCACGAGGGTTTGCGCAATACCGGCGCGTCGGCGAACTGCACCGGCGAGCGCGCGATCTTGTCGCCGGCCAATTGTTTCGCGCCGGGTTCCAGCGATGCCGGCGTATCGCCGACGACGGTGACGGGAATGGTTTTGATGGTCTTATCCGCGGGCGTGGACATTCAGGCGGCCTGTGTAGCGTCGGCAGGGGCGTCGTTCGCGCGCGAGGCGAGTTCGGCGAGATCGGCGAGTTCGAGGAACGACGCGAGCTGCGGACGAAGGCCGAACTGGGCGGCGAAGGCATCGAGCAGCACGGGTTTCACCGCGTCGAGGCTCGACGGGCCACCGAGATCGTGCATCGAGACCACTTGCAGACCAGCGTAACCGCAGGGGTTGATGCGATGGAACGGCGAGAGGTCCATCGCGATATTGAACGCGAGGCCGTGGAAGGTGCAGCCGCGACGCACGCGGATGCCCAGCGCCGCGACTTTCGCGCCATCGACGTACACGCCCGGCGCGCCGTCGCGACGTTCGCCGTGGATGTTCCAGTGCGCCAACGTGTCGATCACGGATTGTTCGAGCTTGCAGACGTAATCGCGCACGCCGATCTTCAAGCGTTTCAGATCCAGCAGCGGATAGGCGACGATCTGCCCCGGGCCGTGATACGTCACTTGGCCGCCGCGATCGACTTTCAGCACCGGGATATCGCCCGCCATCAGCACATGTTCGGGTTTGCCGGCTTGACCGAGGGTGAAAACGGGGTCGTGTTCGACCCACCACAGTTCGTCGTCGGTGTTCGCGTCGCGGGCGTCGGTGAAACCCTGCATCGCACGCCAGACCGGCGCGTACGCTTGGCGGCCGAGGTCGCGGACGCGGATGGGCGAGCGATCGGCGACGACCGGGGGAGCCGGGCCGGCGCAGGCCGCCGTCGACGAGGCCATCGGCGCAGGCGGCGCGGGATCAAAGGGCGCTTGCGTCATCGGTCGCATGCCCCGCCAGAAAATCCAGCAAGCGGTGCGCGGGCGGACGCGCCGCCAGCGAACGCAGCAGGCATTCCGCGTCGCGCTCGGATTCGACGCCGGACATCACCGCGCGGCCGCGAATGTTGGGCACTTCGGCGAAGCCCATTTGCCAATCCGGAAACAGCCGCTCCTCCTCGGGTTCGCTGAACTCCAGCGCCACATTGCGATGACGGGAATCGAGCGCGATGCGCCGATACAGCGCTTCCACTTCTTCGCGCGGGCCTTCCAGCGCCTGCATGAACCGATCCTCGTGATAGAGCAGCAAGCCGGTGATGTCGTGTTCGATGTTGTGGGCGCGCGCATCCAGCAGCAGTTTGAGCATATCCGCCGCATCCATCCGGTACAGCGCATCGCTGCGATAGAGCAACATCCAGATATCCCTCATCACACCCTCCTCGCCATCGTGGCGTGGGCCGCTGCCGCGAAACGGTCGCGGTCACAGCGTCCATTTGATGTCCGGCTCCTGTCTCTATTACACATCTCC
>JAGNNB010000511.1 GCA_017990865.1 Lysobacteraceae bacterium | reverse complement strand
CCGGGTAGCCGGGGACGACTTCGGGAACGCGCTCCACCCACTCGGGCGGATTGAGCCAGTTCTCGCGAAGTTCGTTCAGACGCCGCGCCGCGGCCGCGATATTCGCCGCCGTCACCTCGCCCGCGAGACAGGGGGGCGTCGGCTGGCCGGCGACTGGCGCCGTGTCGCGCGGGGTGAGGCCGGCGGGGAAGGGGAAGGTATCGAAACAAGTAGTTGTAGCGTAAGCCGGGCGATCTTCAAGGGTTGAGCCAACGGCAAGCGCCCAACAGACGTGAATTCGCGATGACAAAATACCAAACGTTACATCGTCATTACGTGCAATTACGACCAATCGGTTATCGGGTGCTATGCGTTCGTCGAGCCAAACAAAAAAACGATGCTTCGACTTCTCCGAAGTTGCAATGTAACGCCCGAGACCAGACAACGCCTTGCGCATTGCCGGTCGCGCTTCGCCATGCCGCCACCACTTCTCTGCACGTGACTTACGATTGTTCGTTAGCCTAACTGGCTTCACATTCGCCAAGACATGCGCAAATGGCGCTTCGTAGAGCATCGCGTCACATTCTTCCATCGCCGGTCCAAAATCGACTGTCCAGCGCCCTTCCCACCGAGCCGTCAGATCTTTGCCATTCCATAGCGGACGAACAACGTCGCTATTGGGACGTCCGTTGGGATTCGGCAAGCGCAGCCAAGCTGATGCTATCGTGTAATCGATACTGAAATCTCCAGCCAAGGCGAGGCCAAAGAAAGACGCTCCGGAATTCTCGACCAAACGACTTGCCGTTGTCAGGTCTTCGCCTGAGCGCAGGTCCGCATGAATTTCAGATACGTCAGAACCATCCAATCGCGCGCCATCGCCAATCCCAAAGCACACCAGCGACACACGTACCGCCGCACCATCGTTGATCCACGCCTCGTCAGCCCACGCCTCGAAGATTCGGGTGCTATCGGTAATGCGTTCCAAAGCCTTTCGATTTGCCTGCTGACGAATGCTGTTGGTTGCGACCAGTCCTGCCGCATTACATTGGCCGGCTTCGATATGCGCCCGCGCCTTTTCAAACCAGTAGCAAACAAAATCTGCCCCCGGCGGAAGCCGATCGGCAAATACGCTTGCCAGCGCATCGAAATATTTATCACCCAGCTCCCCGCGCTTTCGCGTACCGCCAAGAAACGGCGGATTGCCCACTATCGCATCGCAGGCCGGCCATTCGGCTTCGCTCGCCGTGTCGCCAGCGCCAGCGCTGTGCGTCCCTGCGGGAACTTTTATCAGCGCATCCCGATTCTCGATGCTGTCGAGCGGCCGCAATATCGGTTGCGCCGACACCGGATAGCCGTTCCGCAGCATCCATTGGATCTCGCCGATCCAGACCGTGACGCGCGCCAGTTCCGCCGCGTAGGCGTCGAGTTCGATGCCCAGCACGTTGGCCGGGCTGACTTCGATGCTGACCTGGCGTTGCAGGCCGAGCGCCTCGGCTTCGGTGTTGGCGCGGCGCTCCAGGTCCTTCAGCGATTTCAGCGCGAGGTAGAGAAAATTGCCGCTGCCGCAGGCGGCGTCGAGCACGCGGTAATTGCGCAGGCGTTCGAGGTGGCCGTGGAACAGCGCGGCGGCGTCCTTGTGCGCCTTGTCGTTCTGCTTTTTCGATTTCTTCAATGCGGCGGCGATGGCGGTCTTCGCCGCCTGCCATTCGGCGGTCAGCGGGCGCACGATGACCGGATCGATCAGCCGCATGATGGTGGCCGGGTCGGTGTAGTGCGCGCCGAGTTGCGAGCGCTTGGACGGATTCAGCCCGCGCTCGAACAGGGTGCCGAAGATCGAGGGGTCGATGTTGCGCCAGTCCATGTCGGCGGCGTGTTGCAGGGCGGCCAGCTCGGCACGTTGCAGCGGCGGCACGGCGATGGTGGCGAACAGGCCGCCGTTGAACCAGGCGATGGTGTCGTCGCCGTAGTCGCCGCCGTTCTGCATGGCGGCAAACAAGGCGGTCAGCCGGTTCGCGGCGCGCGCCGGGTCGTCGGCGGCCTTCGCCAGCAGGCCGGTGAAGATGCCGCGCGGCAGCAGTCCCTCGTCCTCGGCGAACATGCAGAACAGGCACTGGATCAGGAAGTGCGCGACGGGCTGCGAATCCAGCCCGCGTTTGCGCAAAGTCTCGGCCAGCGCGCCGAACTGGCCGGCGGCTTCCTCGGTGATCGCGGCGAGCGATTTGACCGGGCGCAGCTTCTCCGGCTCGGTGAATACCCAGCGCAGGGTTTGCAGGTGCTCCGGCCGCGCAAGGTCGGCGATGGCGATACGGCGCGGCTGGTCGGGGTAGCCGGTGAAGGCGGTGTGGATTTCGATGATCTCGCGGTCGCTGACCACCAGCAGCGGCGGGTTCTCCAGTTCGAGGGCGTAGTCGGTGAGCTGCTTCAGCGCGGCGCGCAGGTCGCGCCCGGGGCGCTTGTTCTCCCAGCCGAAGTGGCCGCGCTTCCAGACATCGGCCCAGCCATCCCCGCCGCTCGCTTTACCGGCGCCGCGCTCGAAGCAGTAGTGGTCGGGGTCGCGCGGCTTGTCCACGCCGAGCAGCTCGCACAGGTCGTCGAAGTGGCCCTGCGCGCCGGCGCGTTCGCTGAGCGGATTATTCTGCCAGAGGGCGATGAATTGTGCGGGTGTCATGCACGCATTCTGCATTGAATCGGGCTCGCGGTGGGGCGAACTGCCGACTGTCCGCAGTCCGGGCGTCGAGGGCGCAGCCCGGGCCGGATCAC
>JAGNNB010000510.1 GCA_017990865.1 Lysobacteraceae bacterium | reverse complement strand
GTTCGCGTCGGGTTTGAGCAACACATCGGGATCGATGCCGCGCGCCTGGATCGATTTGCCGCTGGGCGTGTAGTAGCGCGCGGTGGTGAGTTTCACCGAATCGCCGTTGTCCAACGGCAGCACGGTTTGCACCGAGCCTTTGCCGAAGGTGCGGCTGCCCACCAGCGTGGCGCGTTGGTTATCGCGCAGCGCGGCGGCCAGCACTTCCGAAGCGCTCGCCGAGCCGGCATCGATCACCACCGCGAGCGGCGCGCCGCGCAGCAAGTCGCCCGGCGTGGCGTTGAATTCGGCGTCGCCGAGCGAAATGCGGCCACGGGTGCTGACGATCTTGCCTTTGTCGAGCAAGTCGTCGGCGATCTGCACCGCGGAGGTCAACAAACCGCCCGGATTACTGCGCAAATCCAACACCAAACCGCGCAGACCTTTGTCGGCGGCCTGCGCTTGCAGCTTCTGCAATTGCGCGCTGAAGTCTTTGGCGGTGTCGGCTTGGAACGCGCTGACGCGGATGTAGCCATAGCCGGGTTCGAGCATGCGTCCGCGCACGCTGCCGACGCGAATGGTTTCGCGTTGAACCGGAATTTGCAGCGGCTTGGGCGCGCCTTCGCGCTGCACGGTCAGCACGGTCTTGCTGCCGGGCGCGCCGCGCAACGGATTGCCGTCGGCGACTTCGGGCGTCAGCGTTTTGCCGTCGACCGCGATAATGATGTCGCCGGCTTTCACGCCGGCTTTCGCCGCGGGCGTGTCGTCGATCGGCGCGATCACCAGGATACTGCCGTCGGGCTGCTGCTGCACTTCCACGCCGATGCCGTCGTAGGCACCGTCGCTGTCCTCGGCGAACGCGTCGGCGGCGGGTTTGGACAGATACGCGCTGTGCGGATCGAGATCGAGCAACAGGCCGCGAATCGCAGACTGCATCAGCTTGCGGTCGTCGACCGGTTCGACATAAGCCTGCTTCACCGCGTTGTAGACGTTGACGTAGCGGCGGATTTCCTCAATCGGAATTTTGTTCGCGTCGTCCTCGTCCTTGCTCGGCCGCTTCGCGTCGTTTTGCGCGTCGTTTTGCGCGTTGTTCTGCGCAAAGCCGGGCATGGCGATCGCCGCGCAGCACAGCAGCAAGGCCGCGCAAAGACGGCTGGGAATCGGGCGATGCGGGGCGCGGGACATGCGGAACTCCAGAAAGATGCGATCGACGTGCGTTTCGACTTCGGAGAGTACCCCGAGTTCGGGCGCGATGTCGCCTGTCGTCAGGCCTCGCGTCGCATCGGCTATTGCCGACCCAGCCATCCGGCCGGATTCACCGGCTGACCGTTGCGGCGCAGTTCGAAATACAGCCCGGGTTGCGGCAAGCCGCCGGAATTGCCGACCCGCGCCACCACATCGCCGCGCGACACGGTATCGCCCGCGTTCTTCAGCAGCGATTCGTTGTGCGCGTACAAGCTGAGCGTGCCGTTGCCGTGATCGACGATGAGAATCAGGCCGTAGCCGGTCATCCATTCGGAGAAAACGACGGTGCCGTCGGCGACCGCGCGTACCGGCGAGCCCAAACCGGCCGCGATCAACAGGCCGCTGCTGGTGCGACCGTCCGGCATGCGTCCGCCGAACCCGGCAAGCAAACTCCCCGACGCCGGCCAACCGTAACCGCCGACGCGCACCGGAGCCGCCGTCGCCGTCTGTCGCGGAGGAGGCGCAACGGTCTCGACGCCGCGCTTGCCCTGCGCGGGGCGCGGGGTGGTGCGCACGCTCGCGTTTTTGCGAGCGGCGGCGCGTGCCGCGCGCTCTGCCGCGACGCGCTCGGCCGCTGCGCGCGCGGCGGCGGCACGCAACCGCTCGACCAGGGTCTGCAAGGCTTTGGCGTCGCTGCCGAGCGCGCGTTCGCGGGCGCGACGGTCGCCGTAGCGGCGCTCCAAGGCATCGAGTTCGGCGGCATGCGCGGCGCGGTCGCGCGTCAACGCCGCCTGCTGGCGCGCGCGTTCGGCGCGGGCGGCGTCCAGCGCGAGGCGCTTGTCGACGATCTGACGCTCCACCCGCTCCAACTCCGCCAATTCCGCGGTGAGCGCACGCGTGCGCTGTACCCGATGCCGCTGCAGATAGCCGTAGTAGGTCAATTGCCGATCCGCGTCGGCGATACGGTCCTGCGCCAGCGCCAATTCGAGCGGCGCACGTTCGCCTTGGGCGTACGCCGCGCGCAACAAACCCGCCAGGGCGCGTCGATGCTCGCCTTCCTGCCCGCGCAAGACGGCGCGACGCGCGTCGAGTTCCTGCAGCGCGTGCTGCTCGCGCGCCAATTCGCTTTCGGCCGCGTTCAACGCGCGACTGGAATCGGCGAGTCGCTCGTCCATGCGCCGCAACGCGAGGCTCGCCTCGCCGCGTCGGCCTTCCAGGGCACGGCGTTCGGCGGCGACGTCTTTCAATTCGCGTCGGATTTTTTCCAGGCGTCGCTGCGCTTCGCGGCTATTCGGCGCACCGCTGGTTTGCGCGGCGACCCCGCCGGAGACCAACGTCGCGACTGTCATAACGACGAACATCGCAAGAACGAGCGCGCGCACTGAGCGCGCGTATTTAGACGGCATGCGCGGACATCTCATCCGCCGTGCGCCAGCAAACTGCGGCCGGTCATCTCCTGCGGCTGCGGCAAACCGAGCAAAGCCAGCATCGTTGGCGCCACATCGCGCAACGCGCCGCCGCTGTGCAATTGCGCATGCTCGGCCTTGGCCTCGTAACCGACGTAAATGAACGGCAC
>JAGNNB010000509.1 GCA_017990865.1 Lysobacteraceae bacterium | reverse complement strand
ACAAGCCCATACTGCGCGATCCTACTGGTCGTGCGTCCATTGTCCGCTCCGCTCCGCACCGGGCACCCGGCGATTTAATGAACTTGCCGGTATCCTATATTTAACAAACCTATTAGTCTAGTATTGTCGTCATGGTCGCCCAGCCGTCCCCTACCGTACCGTCCACGGCCCTCTCCGGCACCGGCGCAAAGCCCAAGCCGGTCGGCCCGGGCCGCCCGAAAGATCTCGGCAAGCGCAGCGCGATCCTCGAAGCCGCGAAGCATCTGTTCCCGACCCACGGGTTCGACGGCGTCAGCATGGATCAGATCGCCGCGGAAGCCGGCGTCTCCAAACTGACGGTCTACAGCCACTTCGGCGACAAAGAATCGTTGTTCACCGCCGCGATCAGCGTGAAATGCGAAGAGCAAATGCCCGCGGCGCTGTTTTTGGATCGCCTGCAGGGCGGCTTGCGCGAACAGTTGACCGCCATCGCCGGCGCGTTCTTCGCGCTGGTCACCAGCGAGGAAGCCATCGCGCTGCATCGCATGATGATGATGCCCGGCACCGGCGACTCGAAGGCGCGGGAACTGTTCTGGCAGGCCGGTCCGCAGCGGGTCACGGAGGAATTCGCCGAATTCCTGCGCGCACGGGCGGCGATGGGCGAATTGGTCGACTTGGACGATCCGCACCGCGCCGCGTCGCAGTTCTTCTGTCTGCTCAAGGGCGAGCCGCACATGCAATTGATGTGCGGCATGTGCGAATGCCTGCCCGCGGCGACCGAAGTGCAACGGCATCTGGATGCCACGGTCGACTTGTTCATGCGCGCCTACGGCCGGCGCGAAAGCGCGTCGCCCGACACGGCAGGTGCCGCGCCGACCGCACGTTCGGGAGGCGAATGAGCCCGAATCCGGGCATTTCGACCGACGTTCGTCGCGATACCGATATCCCCTGCCGGCCGGTCCGGTGACTTCCGGCACTCAGTCGCCTCCCGGCGGGACGGCGATGCTAGACGCCGGACAAGCCCGACGAGCCCGAGCCGCGCCGACCCCGGTCAGCGTTTAAAATGGCGGCCCGGCGAGGCGATGCCCCGACGCGACACCGACGCGAGGCATCCCTAAGATGCATCGACACGCACCACGACACGCACCACGACATGCTCCACAGCACGCACCACAAAACGCTCCACGACAGGCTTCAAAATACGGACCCGATATGACGACGATCGATTACGCCAAAGCCCGCGAAACCATGGTGGAACAACAGGTCCGCCCGTGGGACGTCTTCGATCCTGCCGTGCTGGACACCATCGCCTCGGTACCGCGCGAGCGCTTCGTCGCCGAGGCGCATCGCGCCTTGGCCTACAGCGATCTCGAATTGCCGCTCGGCCACGGCGAGACCATGCTCAAGCCAGTGATCGAAGGCCGGGCCCTGCAAGCGCTGTCGGTGCGCGAACACGAAGATGTGCTGGAGATCGGCACCGGCAGCGGCTATCTGACCGCCTGTCTGGGCCGTCTGGCGCGCGAAGTGGTCTCGATCGAACGCCATGCCGACCTCGCCGACGCGGCGCGCGCGCGGCTTCAGGCCCAAGGCATCGCCAACGTGCGCGTGGACACCGCCGACGCCTTCGGCTGGCCTTGCGACCGTCAATTCGACGTGATTCTGGTGAGCGGCGCCGTCGCCGCCATCCCGGACGCGTTCGCTGCTTGGCTGCGTCCGGGCGGCCGCATGTTCATCGTCCACGGCCGCGCGCCGGCGATGGAAGCGGTTCTGGTGCACGCCGAGGGAGACGGCCGGACGCGTATAGAATCGCTGTTCGAGACCGAGTTGCCCTATTTGGCCGGCGGCGCTCCCGCCCCCCAATTCCGCCTGTGACCGCACATTACTGACCGCACATTCACCATACCGAACTCGCTGGCGGCCCCCCAGCGCCGACAAGGATCCCCATGACACGCCGTCCTCTCGTCCTCGCCCTCGCTCTGCTGTGCGCCCCCTTGGCCGCGCAGGCCGAGGATTTGCTGCAATCCTACGAACTGGCGCGCGGCAGCGACCCGCAGTTCTCCGCGGCGGAATCCGGCCGGCTGATCACGCGCGAAGGCGCGGCGCAAGCGCGCGCCGCCCTGTTGCCGCAGATCAACGGCGACGCCTCGTATTCCCGCGCCAACAGCAACAGCGAAACCGGCGGTGCGGCGTTCGACGCGGAAAGCGACACGAACAGCCGGCAGTTGGGCGTCAACCTCAACCAGATGGTGTACGACCACAGCCGCATCACCCGTCTGCGCAGCCAGAATGCCTTGTCCACGTCCGCCGACTTCCAACTCGAAGCCGCCGGCGACTCGCTGATCACGCGCACGTCCTTCGCGTACTTCAACGTGCTGATCGCGATCGAAACCTTGACCGCAGCCGAAGCGCAGGAAAAAGCGCTGAAGAAGCAGTTCGATTTCGCCAGTAAGCGTTTGGAGGTCGGCTTGGCGCCGATCACCGACGTCCACGAAGCGCGGGCCCAATACGACAGCGCGCGCGCCAACACCATCGTCACTCGCAATGCGCTCGAAGACGCTTACCGCGCCTTGGAAGAGATCACCGGCAAGGATCTGCGCGGGCTGAAGGCGCTGCCGCAGGATTTCCAACCGGAACTGCCGTCCGCGCTGGACGCCAACGGGTGGGTGCAAACGGCGATCGACAACAACCCTGGCTTGAAAGCCAAGGAATACCAATTGCGCTCCGCCGAGGTGAATGTCGAAAGCGCGCGCGCGGGCCATTAC
>JAGNNB010000508.1 GCA_017990865.1 Lysobacteraceae bacterium | reverse complement strand
CATGATGCTGATCGTCTTGCCTGTCATGTTCGTGGGCGGATATTTCGATATGGTCATGGAGGCGGCTACGCGTGGGCAACAAGTGTCTCTGCTCGAACAGGTCAAGTGGGGTGTGATCGGCACCGTGATCTTCTATTTGGTTCAAGGTTATCCGTTGAGCGCCAGCGGACAAACATGGGGCAAACGCATTCTCAAGATAAAGATCGTCGATTTGCAAGGACGAAAACCCAGCTTCGCCCGCTTGGCCGGTTTGCGTTATTTGCCGATGCAATTGGCGAACCTGATCCCGTTCGTGGGCGGTCTCATCGCATTGGTCAATGTGTTGATGATTTTCCGCAGCGATCGCAGGTGCGGGCACGACCTGATTGCCGGTACCCGCGTCGTCAACGCGCGCTGAGCAAGACGATTTCGTGTCCGGCGTGGTCCGACGCTCGTACGAATTCGATCGACGATGAACCAAGAGAACGACTGTCGTGCGCGTCGTCGCGGTGTCTTTCCCGCTGATCATCGCTGTCTCCACGAATCGGTCGTGGATACGCATGCGGTCGTCGTTGACCGATCGGATCGGCCGTGATTCGCATACAGACGCATGCGCCGTTGCGTGCGCATACTGACGCATGCGGGGCGATGCATCGATGAGCCTTCAAGGTTCGCTCGACAGCGTTCACGCTTTGCTGCGCGCATCGCGCTTCGGCGAAGCCGAGCGCATGCTGTCCGCGCTGATCGCCGCATCGCCGCACGCGCCCGAGCTGCATCACACGCATGCCGCGTTGTTGCAGGCCACGGGGCGGCATGCGGAGGCGATCGAAGCGATGTGTCGCGCCGTCCGCGCGGCGCCGCATCTCGCGGCGTTGCGCGTCGCCTTGGGTCAGATCTACGGCGCGGCCGGACACGCCGACGAGGCCATCGATGCGTTTCGAGAGGCGACGCGGTTGCAGCCGGATGGCGTCGAGGCGTGGTTCCTCTTGGGAACCACGCTGTACGCTGCGCAGCGCGATGCCGAAGCCTTGCCGGTGCTGCGTCGCGCGTACGCGTTGGCGCCTGTGCATCCGCAGATACTGCGTGCGCTGGCGGAAACCGAGTATGCGTTGGAGCATCATGCCGAGGCGCTGGCGCTGTACGAACGCATCGCGGCCGCGAATGCGACGAATCCGACGCAGACCGCGAACGATCCCGGTTTGCCGCTGCGCTTATCGCAATGCGAGCGTCGCACCGGCGCGCCGGTGCGCGCGTTGCGGCAAGCGCAGGCAGGTCTCGCCCGATTTCCCGACGAGGCCTCGCTGTGGATGGAATTGGGCTGGGTGCAGGAAGATTTGGGCGATGCCGCGCAGGCGCAGGCCGCGTATGCCCGTGCGCATGCCTTGCGACCCGAGTGGGCCGATCCGCTCGGCGCGGCGATCGCGTTGGCGCGCGATGCGGCGCCGGACGCGCTGGTGCGCGACGCTGAGGCCTCGCTCGCCGCCGGCCGTATGCCCGAGATGCAGCAGGCGTTCTTGCATCACACGCTCGGCAAGCGCGCCGACAGCGCGGGCGACTACGTCGCCGCCGCGACGCATTGGCGGGCAGCGAATCGCTTGCGTCGCGCGCACGACGGCGGTTTCGAGCGCGACCTCTACGCGTCGCAAATCGACGCCGCCATCGCGGCCTTCACGCCGGACACGTTGGCATCGTTGCGCGGTGCAGCCTTGCATGACGAGCGACCGTTGTTCGTGGTCGGTATGCCGCGCAGCGGGACGACGCTGGCGGAACAGATGCTCGCCGCGCACCCGCAGGCCCACGGCTGCGGCGAATTGACCGGCATCGTCTCGATCGCGCAAGACATCGCCGACGAAACCGGCCTCGAATGGCCGCGACAGGCCGCGAATGTGCCCGCCGCTTGGTTGCGCGAACGCGCGCAGCGCTATCTCGCGCTGGCGTCGCGCGGCGCGCCGGGCGATGCGCGTCGTTTGATCGACAAGATGCCGTACAACTTCCTGCACGTCGGTTTGCTCGCGATGTTGTTCGCCGATGCGCGTATCGTCTGGTGCCGCCGCGACCCGCGCGATATCGCGCTGTCGATCTACAGCGAGAGTTTCGCGCCATCGGCGACCTACGCAACCGATTTGGACGACATCGCGTTCGTGATCGCGCAGCAAGAACGCTTGATGCGGCATTGGCAGGCGATCGCGGCGCTGCCGCTGCTCGAACTGCAATACGAAACCGTCGTCGCCGACACCGAGGCGCAAATTCGCCGTTTGGTCGATTTCGCCGGTTTGCCTTGGGATGCGCGCTGCCTCGATTTTCACGCCAGCGCGCGCTCCGTGCAGACGCTCAGCCGTTGGCAAGTCCGCCAGCCCGTGCATCCGCGTTCGGTCGGGCGTTGGCGGCGTTATCCGCAGTGGTTCGGCGAGGATACGTCCGCGTCGAATTGAGCGTCGTGCGTCGCTTGGAGTCTGTTCCAAAGTCCTCCAGCGGTGGGGGGCTTCTCCCCGCAAGCGGGGTCTTGTTCTCTCCCTTCTTCCCGCAAGCGGGGTCTTCTTTTTCTTTCCTTCTCCCCGCAAGCGGAGAGAAGGTGGCGCAACGCGCCGGATGAGGGGCAGGCGGCACGCTTCGTTCGCGCGCTTCCAACCGGGCGCATCAAGCCGTACGAGAAAGGCGCCCCTCACCCGGCCTTCGGCCACCCTCTCCCCGCATGGCGGGGAGAGGGATGAAGCGACCGACGAAGGGACGCCAATCGGCTCGGTACATGCGTTCAGCGCATGCCTC
>JAGNNB010000507.1 GCA_017990865.1 Lysobacteraceae bacterium | reverse complement strand
GGCGTCGCCGATCTGCTCAGCGGCGCCCGCGGCGTCACCGGTATGCGCCGCACCCTCGGCAGCGGCTCCGCGCGACTGGTGGCGGAAGCGCCGTGTACCGTCACCGTCGTGCGCGCGCCGGCGCACAAGGACGACGAGAGCGAGTAACCGCTTCCCGGTCTTCCGCCCAGCGCGCCGAAGCCCCACCCACGAGTACCGAAAACCGCACGGTCGAATACCCGCATTGGGTGCGTCTATGGCGCACCATTCACGCATCGCTCGTGATTGGATCGGTGCGCCGCAGGCGCACCCTATGGCGTTGGATTATCTCTCGCGGCTCTCAATTTGAGAGCGTGCCACTACACTTCTTTACTGCCAATCGGCGGGCCAGGGCCCGCCCTACGAGTTTGCCCCCAAGCGAGCCGAAGCGACACCAACGAACATCGAAAGCCGCACGGTCGAATATCCGCATAGGGTGCGCCTATGGCGCACCATTCACACATCGCGCGTGATCGAACCGGTGCGCCACAGGCGCACCCTATGAAGTTGGATTATCTCGCAGATAGTGGGCTTTACGCCCGCCATCGACTTATGTCCAATCGCGGGAACAGCAATCAAAACGTAGCCGTTGCTATGAAGCTGTTTACCGTCTTTACGCAGATGCAGTGGGCATAAAGCTCACCCTGCGTTCCTGTCACCTCTGACAGGTCACACAACCCTCACCCCTCCACCTTCTTCCTCCTACCCCTCACCCAACGCCACACACGGCGCAGCAGCCAGAAGCAGACGACGAACGCCAGTACGATCGGGATCAATCCGGCGATGACGCGGATCACGCCGCCGGCGCTGGCGGCCATGACGTCGCCGGAGTCGCGGAAGGCGGACACGATTTCGCTGCTTTGTTCGTCACGCGCGAAGGGTGCAAATTCCAGGGTGAGAAGTTGTGTTTCGATGCGGCGCTTATGCGTGGCGCCTTCGCGGTCGGCGGCTTCGAGCTCGGCTTCCACACGCGAGATCTGTTCGGACAGCGCGATCATTTCCTCGACCTTCAGGTCGCGACGACCCTGGAATTCCATCAGACGAGCGTGCTGCTTACGCAGGCGGTCGCGCAGCAGGTCGTTGTCGCGCACGGCAACGGCAAGGTCCTCGGCGCGGGTTTCGCGGTCGCCGATATCACCACCCTCGCCCGCGGCGGCGATCAGGGGTTCGATCGCTTTCGGTTCGGCGCGCATGCGCAGCGAACCGTGGGCGTAGCGTCCGCCGCTCTGATCGACCCGCAGCACGAGGCATGCGCCGAATTTCGCGGATTCGCAGGCTTTCCGTACGGCCCGCACTTTCTCGTTGATACGTTCCGCGTCGAGCCGAATCTGCACATCGTGCTCGTAAGCCAGCATAGCGCGCTCGGCGCTGGTCGGCGGCGGCGTTGACGGCGGCATGGGCGATGGCCTGGATGGCCCGAGCGCGCTCAAACGCAACGGCGACGATTCGGCCGCCAAATGGTCGACGCCCATTTGCGCCAACGCAGCGGCATTACTGCCAGCGCCTGCAGATGCCGCCGCATCGGCAGCATCGCCCGCTGCGGCGATGGCTTCCTGTTCGTACCGAGCAGCATATTTGGCGTCGTTTTCTTGGCAGGAGGACAGCAGGCCAGCGATCGACAACAACGACAGCGCCACAAAAATGTTCTTTCGGTGCATGACGGCATCCCCTGTGAGATGCGAATCACGCTAATCGCAGAGCGCCCGCGATGCAAGCGAGGGGAGCCTCGGCAAGACCGGAACCCACGCGCACGATGCGCGTCGCGCAATTCCGGGTGCGACGTTGCTTGGTGCATGCCTTGCGCTTGCCCCGGTGGAGAAAAGCCGAGCGAAACGGGCGACCGGTCCGCCCACATTCCCGGATAAGCGGTTCGCGCGCACCGGGCGACGGAGGATAAAAAAACAGGCCGCCCGAAGGCGGCCTGTCTGGTGTCGCGATGTCGCCTGGAAAACGCGCTCGATCAAAACTCCTGCGAGAACTTGATCCCGAACGTGCGCGGCTGCGCGGCGACGGAGTACACCTGCGCGGCGCAGACTGTTTCCGGGCACTGCACGTTGCGGCCGTACTGCGCGTTTTCGTCGAGCAGGTTCTTGATGAAGAAATCCACCGACCAACTGTCGCGGCGTACGCCGAGGGAGAAATCGGTCAGCGTGTACGCGGGCAGGTCGCCCAGGATGTTGCGTTCGAGAACACGCAGGTCCGAGGTGCGGCGACCTTCGTGCACCACGGAGCCCTGCCAGTACGCTTCCATCGAGCCGATATCGAAGGTGTAACGCGCGGTCAGGTTGCCTTTGTAGTCGGCCGTCACCGGCAGACGCGTGCCGTCCGGCGCTTGCGCCGAGGAGCAGACGGTTTCGGGATTGCCGTTGGCGTCCACCGCGCCGCAGTAGTTCTCGGTGAGTTCGGCGTCGTAGAACCCGACGCCCGCCGACAAGCGCAGGTTGTAGGTGGCCGCGAAATTCACGTCCATTTCCAAACCTTGAATGCGCGCCTGGTTGGCGTTGCGGATTTCGGTCAAGCCGTTTTGGCCGAGGATCGGGAACTGGAAGTCGTCCCACACCTGATGGAAGGCCGCGCCGTTGAACACCAGACGGTTATCCAGCCACGAGCTTTTCCAACCGATTTCGTAGTTGGTGAGGAACTCGGTGATGTACGGCGGCAGCGTGCCGCGACGATTGATGCCGCCCGGTCGATAGCCTTCCGACCACGTGAAATACATCATCTTGTTC
>JAGNNB010000076.1 GCA_017990865.1 Lysobacteraceae bacterium | reverse complement strand
GTGTCGAGTTGTTCGGCGAAAGTTTGGATGCGATGCGCGTTGTCAGTTTTGGCTGGAAATGGAAAGCGTTCGAAACAGGAGCTCTTGTTATAAACGGGATCATTCCCGACTCCAAGCCGCGCACCAGTAGCTAGCGCCCACTCGATATGAATTTGTGAAGACAAGACGCCAAGCAGCCACGCATCTTCGTGACCGATGACGATCAGTTTGTCGTCGGGAAGGATATCGGCATCGAGGAACGTGAAGAATCGATGCTTGCTGGTTTGAACCGTCGCTAGAAAGCGCTTTAGTCCAGCACATGCCGCGCGCATTTTTGGCTGATTTTCCCCAAAGAGCCACCAATTCTCGCGCCTTGAAGCTCTTGGATTCTCATCGCGCTCCGGCTTCACTCGTTCCAGCAACCACTGATAAATCTCGGGAAACTGCTCGCGCGATTGCTCGGCTGACAACCCGAACATGTCGATCACGCGGACGTTACGTGGCATTTGCGTGAGATCACGGCCGTTGCGATATAGCCGCAGTCGACGTTCGAGTCCCGGCACTCGCCCGAGACCGAGCGCAGTCGCCTGTTCTTCGGTGACGGTCATGCCTTCGCCGTGGGGGATCACGCCTCGATTGCTCAGTAGCGAGTTCGCGCGCAGGGGCAGTGCGCTAGCGACGTTCGCGCCGACCTTCAAATCGGCATGCATGACGCCGCGCTTCTCGTAAAGCGTCACCGCGATCTCATCCTCGCCGGTATCGCGCTCATCGACGACTTCGCGCAACACGGCGATCGCATGACCCGCTTGCGCCACCGTCATCGCAATCCGTACCGCCGCACCGTCGGCGATATCCACCCACGGATGATCCGGAATCGCGAACACCAGCGACAGCGCCTGCGCTTTTCCTTCTCCCCCCGGGAGAAGGTGGCGCGCAGCGCCGGATGAGGGTGTGTCTGCCATTGATGATGCTCGCTTGGCCGGACCCTCACCCCCGGCCCCTCTCCCGGTGGGAGAGGGGGGAAGAGCGGCGGCCTTCACGCTCGGCGGCGCCATCGCCGCTTCGATCACGCGGCGATTGAAGGCCTGTCGAATCGAATTGGTGGTGATCAGACCGAACCGTTCCAGCGCGCCGCGACGCGTCAGCAACGCGGCGTGATGCCACCAGTACATCACGACATCGGCTGACTCGGGCACATCGGTCCATGTGTCGCGCAAGGCATCGACATAACCGTCGCCCAGCGCGGTCCGCATCCGCTTATTGCCGATAAACGGCGGATTCCCCACCACGAAATCCGCGTCCGGCCATGCGGCCTTGCGCGGGTTGATGTAGCGCTCCACCGGCTTGCGCGCAGTGTCGTCGGGAATCTTCTCGCCGGTGATGGGCGAGACTTTCATGGTCTCGCCGTCCCAACGCGTGACCGGCACGCCGCGTTCGTCCAGCACGTATTCCATGCGGTCGTAGGCCAGCACCGCGTCGCGGCATTCGATGTTGCGGAAATCGCGCACCACGGGAATCGGCGGGTTCACGTCGCCGCGGGTGCGGAAATGCCACTGCAGATAACCGATCCACAGCACCACTTCGGCGATGGCCGCGGCGCGCGGGTTGAGTTCGATGCCCAACAGATTGTGCGGGTCCACGGTTTCGCCCGCGGCTGCATCGGCGCGTTCACCCGCCAGCGCAAGGCCGGTCTGGCGGTCGCCCAGTTCGTCCAGCGCGTTCAGCACTTCGCCTTCCAGGCGCTTGAGATGTTCCAGCGTGACGTACAGAAAATTGCCGCTGCCGCAGGCCGGGTCGAGCACGCGCACGGTGCACAGACGATGATGGAAACGCCGCAACTCGGCGACGGCCTCGTCGTGACGGTCGTCGGCGTCCAGCACCATCGCGGCGGCCTGCGCATCGCGCCATTCGGTGCGCAACGGTTCGATCACCGTCGGCAACACCAAACGTTCGACGTAAGCGCGCGGCGTGTAGTGCGCACCGAGCTTGTGCCGGTCCTTCGCGCTGAGCGCGCGTTCCAACAGCGTGCCGAAGATCGCCGGTTCGACGTGTTTCCAATCGGCTTTCGCGGCCAGAATCAACAATTCCAGTTGCGCTTTGTCCAGCGGCAGCGCGTCGGGTTGCTTGAACAACTTGCCGTTGAACTGCAGCACGTCGCTGGCGATGGCCGCGGAGAAACCGCCGTTGTCCATGTCGCGCCACAACTGCGCCAACATGCGCATCGCCACGTCGGGCTGTTGTTCGTAGCGGATCAACAGGTCGCGGAAACTGTCCTTCGGCAGCAGACGCACGTCCTCGGCGAACATGGTGAACAGGCAGCGCATCAGGAACTGCGCGACTTGCTCCGCGCCGTGACCGGCGGCTTCGAGACTTTTCGCCAGCTCGGCGAGTCGTTCGGCGATGGCGCGGGTGACGCGCGCGGATTCGCGGCTGGGGTCGAGCGCGAGCGGATCGGTCCAGACGCTGCGCAGGCGCTCGCGCAGCGTTGCGTCGCGCAAGTCCGCGAGCGCGATGCGGTGGCTGCGCGGGTCGGGAAACGGCGTGTAGGTGCCGCCGCTGCGCGAGAACTCGGCATACAACTCGATGCGATTGCCGACATCCACCACCACCACGAACGGCGGCCGGCCTTCGTCCGCCGGCAACGCGCGGGCGTACTGTTCGGCCTGACTGCGCGCGCGCAGCAGCGCCTGGTCGAAACCGCGGGTATGCGCGGCGGCTTTGAGTTTCTTGGATTCGAGAACGAAAGCGCCGCGGCGATACAGATCGATGCGCCCGGCGCTGGTGCTGCCGTCGCCGTGCGCGAACACGATGGGCCGCTCGAACATGTAGTCCTGCTCGGGCGTGGGATGCGGCGCATCCACACCGAGCAGACGGCACAGATCGATCAGAAAACTCTGCGACGTGGATAACTCCGACGCGGCGACACCGCTCCACTTGGCGATGAAGCTGTCGGCATCGTCCTGCGCGATCTCGCGGATGTCGGGCGGGGTCATGGCGGTCCTTTGCGGGGTGTGCCGACGTTGCGATCGGCCGGCGCTTGCGATTCGTAGTCGTCGACCGCGCGTTCCTCGCCCGGATCGTCGATCGCGGCGAGGACGGCGTCGGCCAAATAGACGCGGCCGCGGCCGCTGACGGACAGCGCACGCAACATGCCTGCGGTTTCCAGCGCGGCGAGCGTTTTGCGCGCGGTGGGGGCGCTGACGCTCAGCAGCGCTTGCGCGCGTTTGATGTCGATGAACGGGTTGACGAACAGCGCGTCCACCAGCGCCGCGGCGCGCGGGTCGTGCGCGAGTGCGTTGCGCATGCGTTCGCGCAAGGCCAGCAATTGTTGCGCTTGCCGCAAGGCGCGACGTGCGCTCCATTCCACGCCGGCCAGAAAGTAGTGCAACCAGCCCAGCCAATCGCCGTGGGTGCGGATGCGCATCAGGCTGCGATAGTAATCGTCGCGGTTGCGCTCGATGAATTCCGACAGATACAACAACGGCTGCGACAAGCGCCCGCGTTCGATCAGGAACAGGGTGATGAGCAACCGGCCGACGCGGCCGTTGCCGTCGAGAAAGGGATGGATGGCTTCGAAATGCTCGTGCATCAACGCGCATTGCACCAGATCGGGCAATTCGCCGCGCTGATGCAGGAACAGTTCCCATGCCGCCAATGCGTCGAGCATCTCCTGCGGGGGCGGCGGCACGTACGGCGCGTTGGCCGGGGTGCTGCCGTGCGGGCCGATCCAATTCTGGCTGCGGCGGAATTCGCCGGGCGTGGCGCTGTCGCCGCGCACGCCGCGCATCAGGCGTTCGTGCACTTCGCGCACCAACCGCAGCGACAGCGGCAGGGTGGCGAGGCGCTCGATGCCGTAGTCCAGGGCCTCGACGTAATTTCGAACTTCGTGCACGTCGTCGGGCGGCGCATGCGGCGGTTGCCCGGCTTCGTCGGCCAGCAGATCGGACAGACTGGTGCGGGTGCCTTCGATGCGCGAGGACAGCACGGCTTCACGGCGGACGTAGGAAGCGATCAACAGGTACGGATTCGGCAGCAAACGGCCGATGCCGGAGAGTTCGCTCAGGGCGGCGTCGGCGGCCGAGAGCAGGCGAACCAGCGGCTGCGTGTACTCGATCGGCGGCGGAGGCGGCGCCGGGACGAAGGCGTAGTAACCCTGCGCCGTGCGCATGACGCGGCCGGTTTGCGGTGCGTGGAAGTCGTCTGGGCGCATATCGACCGCCCGTGAATGAAAAAAATAGACGCCGATCATTCCACCAAGGAAAAAAAATCGCAATATTTTTCTTTTCGCGCCGGGTAAAGAAAATCCGCGACGCGATTGCGGGCGCGCACCCCGCTTCGAACCTGTGCCGGTCGCGCGAGCAGACCCCAAAAACGCCTCGCCCCCGACGGGCGGGGGCGAGGTGGGGTCACGCGGGGCGCGGCGGGTTTACCAGACCACTTCCGCCATCGAGCAGTTCAGGCCCGAGCCGATGCCGAGCAGGGCGATGCGGTCGCCTTTCTTGAGGCGGCCCATTTCGCGGAGTTTGCTGAGGACGATCGGCACCGAGGCGGGGCCGATGTTGCCGTGTTCGCCGAAGATGGTCATGACCTTCTTGGGGTCGATGCCGAAGGCCTGGACGAAGGTTTGGGTGTGGACCTTGCTGATCTGGTGGATCACGAACTCGTCCATTTCTTCCACCGCCCAGCCGAGCGCCAGTTTGGCGGCGATGAAGGTCTTCTGCGCCAGCTTCATGCCTTCGATCAGCAGCATCTTGGTGTCGGTGACCATGCGGTCGAGGTTGCCGCGGCACAGGCTGTTCCACTGCGTGGCGGCGCGGGTGACGCCGCCGCGGTAGCGCGGGGCGCCCGGGGCCAGTTCGGCGCGGGCCAGGACCATCGCCGCAGCGCCGCAGCCGAGCGTCAACGACGCCATTTCGTTGCGGAACTCGTCTTCGGTGAGGTCCGGGCTGCTCATGCGCTCTAGGGTTTTGTCGTAGACGAGGTTGGCGGTTTCGCCGTCGACGATCAGCGCGTAGTCGATCTCGCCGCGTTCGATCATGCGGCTGGCGATGTCCATGCCGTTGAGGAAGGCGAGACAGGCGTTGGCCACGTCGAAGTTCTGGCAGGTGTCGGACAGGCCGAGGTTGCCGCTGACGATGCTGGCCGTGGAGGGCTCGAGGAAGTCGCGGCTTACCGAGGTGTTGACCAGCAGGCCGACGCGCGAGGGGTCGATGCCGGCATCGGCCAGCGCCTTCACGCCGGCCAGGGTGGCGGCGTCGGAAGCCTGGACGCCGTCGTCCCACAAGCGACGGCAGTAGATGCCGGCGATATCTTCCAGCACGTTGGTCTTGATGCCGAGACGGTCGAGGGTCGGCTGCAGCCGGGCGTTGATCTCGGCGCTGGTCAATTGACGCGGTGCGTCGATGTGAGCCAGACCGGCGATGGCGACGTGTTGGAACAGCATGGGCAGACGACCGTTATAGGCGGAGAGCCGAATAGGGTAGCGCGTTTCCGCCGCCGGCTGGGCGTTCGGGGTGGGCGGCCCCGGCGCGACCCGAGCCGGCGGGCGGCCCGATGCGGGGATAAAGCGCGGCTCACGCGGCCCTGCAGCCCTCGAAGCGTGCGGTGTATCTCAGAATCGGCCGCTGCGGGAGGGCCGGGCGGCCGACGGACGGTGCGGAGAGGTGGCGGCTTGTCGGGACCGATGGCGGGCTGTTCCGGGGCCGGCGTTGTGAGGCGCGGCAGAAAGAAGCTTGTCATCCCGAGCGCAGCGAGGGACCTGCTTCTTCACCGCCGGAGCAGAAGGTAAAACAGGTCCCTCGCTGCGCTCGGGATGACAGGGGATGGTCTACGCGGTGGCGGGCTCGGGTGCCTGGGATGGGCATCTGGGACACCCACTATTGCGACATCCACGCCATCGAGCGGTGTCGAAGCAGGTCCCTCGCTGCGCTCGGGATGACAGGGATGGCCTGAACGGTGGGGGGCTCGGCGGCGGTGGCGATGACCTCTGCCATACGCGGACGGCCATGGTTTAGCGGTACATCGTCGGTCCCTCAATGGAGAACGCTATGACGCGGTTGATCGTGGATGCGGTTTCGCAGGAAACCAAATCGGTGCATGAAGACGGGTTTTCTCTGCAGGTCTTCGTTTCGGTGTCGCGCGCGGACACCGGCGCGCCGGTGAACGGCTTGGGCACGGAACATTTCCGCGTGTGTTCGCCGCTCGGCGCGGTGTTCGATATGCATTTGCTGGGCGGGCACGAACTGCAGTGGGAGCCAGCCGACACCGAGGCGGCCGGCTGCTACAGCCTGCGCATCGTGCGCAAATGGGCGCACACCGGCGAATTGAGCGAGTGGAGCAAACTCGACGAGCACTGCTTCGGCTTGCAGGTGCGCGCGCCGAACGCCGCCGGCGGCACGCCGCACCTGGGACAAACGGCGGTGCGTATCGGCAACTCGGCGCCGCGTTGAGGCGAGCCGCGCGTTTTTCCTGGATACGCGAACGGTAGCGCAGCCTTCAGCACGCCGTTCGCCGTGAGTCGTCCGAAAGAGCGAATTGAGCGTCTGCGCAAAATTCTTCGCGTGCGCGATCTCCTCCCCTTGCGCTTAGCGCTGGGGGAGGCCGGGAGGGGGTTGGCAGCAGCGAGGCGGCTTCTAACCCCTCACTAACCCTCCCCTTCGCTTTGCGAAAGGGAGGGAATATCACCCTAACGAGCCATGCGATCGGCATACGCATCATGGGTGATGCAATACGGGCTGTCCGACACGCTCTATCCGATCTTGCCTACGAGCATTTCGAATCGAGCGGAAGGGTTCTACCGCGATGCTGCGCTCGCGCGTTCGTGTCGACATCGCGCCACGCATACAGCGCGGCTTGGCGAACGAGTTTGTGTTCGTGTTGCGCCAACGCGCTTCGCCAACGCGTCTGTTGCGCGGCATCGGCGCGCGTGCCGCGCAACAGCCAGGTCAAGCGATGCAGCCGCGCGGGATCGTTGCGGCGCCATTCCTCTGCGAACACGTCTTGCCAGAATTCGGGCAACGGCAAAGGCGCGAGCCGCGTGGGTAGCGGCCACGCGTTGTCGCGCTGCAGACACACCGCCAGCGCCCACGGTATTTCCGATGCGGGCAAGCATTCGCCCAGTGCTTTGAGCGCCGCGCGGCGGCCTTCCGATGCCCAATCGCCCCAGCGTTTGGCGCCATGGCCGGCATCGACCAGCGCTTTCAAGCGCGTGACGGCCTGCGCGTCGCCCCAGCGCCCCAACACGCCGATCGCCACGGTGCGCACGCCCCACCATTTGTCGGCGAGCGCGGCATCGATCGCTTCGCGCGCGGCGGTGTCGGGCGCACGTTCGCCGAGCGCGCGAATGCGCTCGCACGTCTCGCGCAAACGATCCGCGCCGGGCGCGCGTTGCGCGTCGCGGCGTTTGCGGCGGCACGGCAGGCATCGCACGGCGCGGCTGTCGATCGCGCCTTGCGCGACTTCGTACCACCACTTTTGCTGCTTCGCGGTCCACACCTGCTGTTCGCCGCAATCGCGGCAGTCGAACACGGTGTCGATGTAGCGATCGGGCAGCGTCGCGTACGGATTGTTGAGGCTAGCGAGCACATCGCGATCGGCGGGTTCGACGCCGGCTTCGCCCGCGCCATCGCCGCGTTGAGTCCAACGGACATCGGGGCTTTGGGCATCGCGCTGCAAGCGTTCGGCGCGCTCGACGCGTTTGCGCCGGATATCCTCGCGCCGTTGCTTGCCGCTTTTGCGTTCGCTCACCGCACGCAACGCCAGGCGACGAAACGCTGCGCGCCGTCGGCGGGCGGTGCGGTGGCCTGGACGGTATCGGCGCCGAGTCCGGGCGCTTCGTTGCGCGCCAGCGTCTCCAGTTCGTCCTTCACTTTCAGGCGATTGCGCTCGTAGAAGGCGACGCTGTCCTTCACCGACACTTCGATTTCGCCGCGGCGCTCGCAGTCCGACGGCGCGGTCTCGACCACGCGCACTTTCGATGCGCCGGGCGCCATCGCCACCCATGTGCAACCGCTGGGCGCGAGCGCGGACGCGAGAACGAGCGCGATGGTCGGAAAAGAGCGCGAGCGGCGGAAATCGTTCATCGTCGGTCTTCCGAATCGGTCTTCTAAAATGCGATGCCCGCCATCATGGCGGGCATCGGTGGATCGTCGCAAGCGCGCGGCGCAGCCGCGCGTCGTCGCATCACTTCTTCACGGACTTGCCGTCGGCGTCCACGATGCTCACTTCGCCGAATTTCAGCGCGCGTACCGCTTTTTCGATCTGCTTGAGATCGCCGACCACCACCCACGTCAACGCATCGGGATCGATCGTCGCCGCAGCGGCTTTCACTTGCGCCACGTCGAGCGATTCGATTTGCGCCTTGCGTTGGAACACGTAATCGTCGGGGCGGTTGTAGCGGACGAGGCCGGTCAAGGTGCCGAGCACCGAGTTGGCGGTTTCGTAGGAACCCGGCAAACCGCGAATTTCGGTCGCTTGGATCTTCGCCACTTCCTCCGGCTTCGGCGGCGCTTTACCGCTGGCGTACTCGGAGATTTCGCGACGCAGTTCCTTCAGCGAGTCGGCGGTCTTGTCGATCTGCACCGCCGCGAACGCCATCCACGGGCGCTGACCCAGCGCATTCGACGCCGAGCTGTACGAACCGTAGGCCCAGTGCTTGTCTTCGCGCAGATTCATATTCAAGCGCGAGGAAAATTCGCCGCCCAACACCGCGTTGGCGATGTCGAACTTGATGGCGCCGGGGTCGTTGGTGGGCGGCGCCAATTGCCCGACGTAGATGTTGGCTTGGATCGCGCCGGGTTGGTCGATCAGGAACACGCGCGGCTTCTTGGGCAGCGCGACTTGCGGAACCGATACGCTCGCGCGGGCGTCGCCTTCGCCGCTCCAATCGCCGAAATGTTTCTCCAGCAGCGGCACGAGTTCTTTCAGCGTGGTGTCGCCGACCACGTTCAGCGTGGCGCCTTCCGGACGCACCCAGGCTTTGTGATAGGCCACCAGATCGTCGCGATTCAGGGTTTTGATCGCGTCTTCGGTGCCGGTGCCGCTGAACGGAATGGCGTAGGGGTGGCCTTCGCCGTACAGCAGCGGCGGCAGTACGCGCATCGCGGCGCTGTTCGGCCGCGCTTTTTCCTGGGCGATGCCGGCGATCCAATTCGCCTTCACGCGATCGACTTCGGCCGCGTCGAAGCGCGGGCGACGCAGCATGTCCGCATACAGTCCGATCGATGCGTCGAGGTTTTGTTTGAGCGCCGACAGCGTCGCGCCGGCGCCGTCCAAACCGGAACTGGCGCCGATGTTCGCGCCCAGCGCTTCGGCGCGATTGCCGAAAGCGATCGCGTCGTATTGACCCGCGCCTTCGTCGAGCATGCCCATCGCGAAACTCGACGTGCCGAGTTTGCCGCCGCGGTCGGTGGTGAAGCCGCCGGAGAACATGTAGTTCATCTGCACGACCGGAATGTCGTGGCGTTCGGCCAGCACCACGCGGGTGCCGTTCTTGAGCGTCGCGCGCTGCAGGGTCGGGAATTTCAGTTCGGGGAACGTGTCGGGCACCTTCACGCCTTCGCCGCGATCGACCGTGCTCGGCGTGGTTTTGTATTTCGGATCGACCGGCGGCAAGGTCAGCGCGGCGGGTTGCACCGCAGCGTCTTCCGGCAGCGGCGTGCGTTCGCCCGGCGTCACCACCAGCGTATGGCTGCCTTTGCCGGCGCCCAACCAGGTGTTGCCGGTCGCTTTGATTTGCGCGACGGTGGCGGTGTCGAGGGTCTTGAGCGTGGCGCGGAAGCAAGCCGGATCGCGCGTGTAGACGGCGCATTCGGCCAGCACGTCGGCTTTGCCGCCGAACCCGCCGATGCGTTCGATGCCGCGAACGAAGCCGGCCTTGATCGCGGTGCGCGCTTGATTCAGTTCGGCTTGCGTGGGGCCGTCGCGCAGCAATTTCTTCAACTCTTCGTCGATGGCCGCCTCGACCTTCGCCGGGTCCACGCCTTTCTTCACCGTGGCGGAGATGAAGAAATTGGAGCCGAGTTGCGAGGTGAACGCGGACGCGCTGATGTTGTCGACCAACTGATCCTTGAACAGCAGGCGTTGGTCCAAACGCGAAGACCGGCTGCCGCCGAAAATCTCCCCGAGGATCTGCAGGCGGTCGGCATCGGCGGTGCCGGTTTGGGCGACGTTCCAAACGCGGTGTACGCG
>JAGNNB010000506.1 GCA_017990865.1 Lysobacteraceae bacterium | reverse complement strand
CAGGCCCTGATGCGAATAGCGATCGCGATCCGACAGCCAACATTCGTTGACTTCTTCGTTCTCGCGCGGCACGGTCCGCAGCACTTCGCCGCGGCGCACATGCAGGAACAGATTGCTGCCGAGCGCGTCGTGGTAGCCCAGCGATTCCTTGGCGATCAGTTCCCACGGACGCGCGCGGAAGCGGAACACCTTGTTGGTCAACGCGCCGACCGGGCAGACATCGATGACGTTACCCGACAGTTCGGTCGTCAACGGTTTGCCGTCGAAGGTCCCGATCTGCAGATTCTCGCCGCGCTGCATGCCGCCGAGTTCGTAAGTGCCGGCGATCTCCGCGGTGAAGCGCACGCAGCGCGTGCACTGGATGCAGCGCGTCATCTCGGTGGCGACCAACGGCCCCATGTCCTCATCGGCCACGGTGCGCTTGCGCTCGGCAAAACGACTGACCGAACGGCCGTAACCGATCGACAAATCCTGCAATTCGCACTCGCCGCCCTGATCGCAGATCGGGCAATCGAGCGGATGGTTGATCAGCAGGAACTCCATCACGTTGCGCTGCGCCTTCAGCGCTTTTTCGTTGCGCGTGAAGATTTTCATGCCGTCGGCCACCGGCGTGGCGCAAGCCGGCTGCGGCTTGGGCATCGGCCGGCCGCCCATTTCGGCGTCGACCAGACACATGCGGCAGTTCGCGGCGATCGGCAGCTTCTCGTGATAGCAGAAACGCGGAATCGGAATGCCGGCCTTGTCGGCGGCATGAATGATCATCGAACCCTTCGGCGCGAACAGCGGCGTGCCGTCGATTTCGATCGCGACATGGCCCTCGGGCACGACCGGGGCGGCGGGCGCTACGAGCGTGCTATCGGTCGGGGTACTCATGCCGCCACCTTTTCGACGACAGTGCCGGCGCGCTGGTCGTCGACCAGGAAACGCTTGTTCACGATCGCGTACTCGAATTCGTTCCAGAAATGACGCAGGAAGCCCTGCACCGGCCACGCGGCCGCTTCGCCGAAGGCGCAAATCGTATGCCCTTCGATTTGCCCGGCGGCGGCGCGCAGCATGTTCAGATCGTCGAGGTTCGCCTGCTTTTCGACGATGCGGGTGAGCATGCGGTACATCCAGCCGGTGCCTTCGCGGCACGGCGTGCACTGGCCGCAGCTTTCCTTGAAATAGAAGCGCGAAATACGCTGACAGGCGCGCACCATGCAGGCGGTCTCGTCCATCACGATGACCGCGCCCGACCCCAGACCCGAACCGGCTTTCTGGATGGCGTCGTAATCCATCGTCAGGCCCATCATCGTTTCGGCCGGCAACACCGGCATCGACGAACCACCCGGAATCACGGCTTTGAGCTTGTGGCCGTTGCGCACGCCGCCCGCCATTTCCAGCAGCTCCGCGAACGAAGTGCCGAGACGAATCTCGTAGTTGCCGGGCTTCGCGACGTGGCCGGACACCGAAAACACTTTCGGGCCGCCGTTGTTCGGCTTGCCCAGATTGAGGAACCACTCCCCGCCGTTGCGGATGATCGCCGGCACCGACGCGTAGGTTTCGGTGTTGTTGATCGTGGTGGGTTTGCCGTACAGGCCGAAGTTCGCCGGGAACGGCGGCTTGTAGCGCGGCTGACCTTTCTTGCCTTCCAGCGATTCCATCAACGCGGTTTCTTCGCCGCAGATGTAAGCGCCGGCGCCGAGCGCGTTGTAGATATCGATATCGATGCCGCTACCGAGCACGTTCTTGCCCAGCCAGCCGTGCTTGTAGGCGTCGGCGGTGGCCTCTTCCAGATGCTCGAACGGTTCGTGATGGAACTCGCCGCGCAGATAGTTGTAGGCGACCGTCGAACCCGTCGCATAACAGGCGATGGCCATGCCTTCGATCACCGCATGCGGGTTGAAGCGCAGGATGTCGCGATCTTTGCAGGTGCCGGGTTCGGATTCGTCGGAGTTGCAGAGGATGTACTTCTGCATGCCCGCGCCTTTCGGCATGAAGCTCCACTTCAGGCCGGTCGGAAAGCCCGCGCCGCCGCGGCCGCGCAGGCCCGAGGCTTTGACCATCTCGACCACCTGTTCCGGCGGAATCTTCTCTTCGATGATCTTGCGCAGCGCGCTGTAACCGCCGGTTTTCAAGTAATTTTCGTACGACCACGGCTTGTCGAAGTGCAAGGTGGTGTAAACGACCTGATGTTCCTTCGGCGCGGGGCCGACGGGACCGGTGGCGTGGTGGGAGTCGTGATGTGCCATCGTCTCGCCCTGCCTCACTTCCGGCTGTCCAAAGTCAAGCTGTCGAGCAGCGCATCCACCTTCTCGGCGGTGAGCTTCTCGTGGTAATGGCCGTTGATCACCATCATCGGCGCGCCGCAGCACGCGGCCAGGCATTCTTCCTCGCGCTTGAGAAAAATGCGGCCATCGTCGGTGGATTCGCCGAGCTTACAGCCGAGCTTCTTCTCCGCGTGCGCGACCAGATCCTCGGCGCCGTTGAGCCAGCAACTGATGTTGGTGCAGAACGCCACGTTATGACGACCGACTTTCTCGGTCTCGAACATCGAATAGAACGTCGCGACTTCGTACGCCCACACCGGCGGAAGATCGAGATACTTCGCCACCGCGGCGATCAGCTCGTCGGTCAGCCAACCTTCGTTCTGTTCCTGCGCGGCGTGCAAGCCTTGCAGCACCGCGGAACGCTTGCGGTCCGGCGGAAACTTGCTCAGCCAATGGTCGATATGCGCCCGCGTTTTGTCGCTCAACGCGACCATCGGGTCGACGTTGCGGCAGGCTTCGAAATTACCAGTCG
>JAGNNB010000505.1 GCA_017990865.1 Lysobacteraceae bacterium | reverse complement strand
CCGGGTTCGCGCAGCACCGCATCGGCATCGGGCATCGCGCCGATCCAATTGAGCATGCAGGCATGGCCGAGCATGCCGGTATCGCCCAGCGGCAAACCGAGCACGGCGCGCAGATGATTTTCGAATTGCGACGTCTCGCTGCCTTCGATGGTCCAGTGCCCCGAATTATGCACGCGCGGCGCGAGTTCGTTCGCGAGCAACGCACCGTCCTTGCAGAACAATTCGAGCGCGAACACGCCGACATAGCCCAGCGCGTCGGCCAACGCACGCGCATGCGCGAACGCGGCATTCGCGAGCGCGTCGTCGGTGCGCGCGGGCGCCAGACTCATCGACAACACGCCGTCGACATGCCAATTCTCGGTCAAGGGCCAAGTGCGGAATTCGCCGTCGCGGCCGCGCACGGCGACCACGCTCAATTCCCGTTCGAACGGCACGAAGGCTTCGAGGATCAGTCCCACGTTCGCGGCCTGCGCGCCGAGCGCATCCCACGCGGCATCCACATCGGCCGGCGTTTTGATCCGGAACTGACCTTTGCCGTCGTAACCGAGGCGGCGCGTCTTCAGAATGCACGGCGTGCCGATGCGCGCGACCGCGGCCAGCAAAGCCGCACGATCCGGCACATCGGCGAACTCGGGCACGGGAATGCCCAGTTCGCGAAACAGCGTCTTTTCCGCCAATCGATCCTGCGCAACGGCGAGCGCGCGCGGACTCGGAAACACCGGTGCGCGCGCGCTGAGCCATTGCGCGGATTCGGCCGGCACGTTTTCGAAATCGAAGGTGGCGATATCGATGCGCGCAGCGAATTCCGCCAGCGCGGCTTCGTCACGGTAGTCGCCCACGATCAACGGCGCGAACTGTCCGGCGCAGGCGTCGGCGACGGTATCGAGCACGAGGAAACGCAAGCCGAGCGGCGCGCCGGAGAGCGCGAGCATGCGCGCCAATTGGCCACCGCCCAGAATTCCGACAGTCGTCATGCGCGAAACTCTTCCGAGGCTCTGGACGGCCGGCGAGGACGAACCCGCATGGCACCGACGCCCCCTCTCCCGCTCGCGGGAGAGGGATGGGGTGAGGGAAGCAAGTGCGCGCGAGGCGCGTGCTTGTCGATACCGACGGTGGTCATGCGCAGTGTTTCCTGCGAAGAGGATATTCGCGTGCGTTCACAGACGCGGATCGTCGCGCTCGATCACCTCGCGCGTTTGCTGCGCGCGGAAGGCATCGAGTTTCGTGGCGATCTCGGGAAATTCGGCGGCCAGCATCGCCGCGGCGAACAAGCCGGCGTTGGCCGCGCCGGCCGCGCCGATCGCGAACGTGGCGACCGGCACGCCCGCCGGCATCTGCACGATCGAGAGCAGCGAATCCAACCCGTTGAGCGTTTTGCTTTGCACCGGAACGCCGAGCACCGGCACCGCGGTTTTCGCGGCCAACATGCCGGGCAAGTGGGCCGCGCCGCCGGCGCCGGCGACGATCGCGCGCAAGCCGCGCGCGTGCGCGGACGCGGCGTATTCGAACAGCACATCGGGCGTGCGATGCGCGGAGACGACGCGGACTTCGTGCGGCACACCCAGCGCTTCGAGCTTGGCGACGGCGTGCTGCATGGTCTCCCAGTCGGAGCGCGAGCCCATCACGACGCCGACCAGCGGCGCGGGCGAAGGGGCCTCGGTCTGGCCTGACATCGTCGTCGACATAGTCGTCACCCAGCTAAAAACGTATTCTAGCCCTCCCAAGCCGCACGCCGCACGCCAAGTCTTATGGACCGCAAACTGCTCGACATCCTCGCCTGTCCCGCGACCCGCCAGCCGCTCGCCCTGTTGGAGCCGGCCGGTCTGGCGGCGATGAATCGGGCGATCGAAGCCGGCGTGGTCAAGCGCGCCGATGGCAACGCGCACAGCGAGCCGTTGCGCGAAGCGCTGATCACCCGCGACCGCAAGCTGGTCTATCGCATCGATGACGGCATTCCGGTGTTGCTGATCGAGGAAGGCATGCCCTTCCATCAAGCCGAGGCTGCGTGATGGGCCAGGCGGACGGGCTCGCACGCTTCAGTCCTCCGTCCATCGCGACGATCCTCGCGAACGTCGCCGCGGCGCTGGCGGAAGATCTCGGCGACGGCGACGTGACCGCCGCGCTGCTGCCCGACGGCCCCGACATCGCGTATTTGTTGTGCAAGGAAGACGCGGTGGTCTGCGGCCGGCCGTGGTTCGATGCCTGCCATCGCGCGCTCGACCCCGATGTGCGCATCGATTGGCGCGTGGACGAAGGCGACCGCGTCGCCAAGGGCACGGTGCTGGCGACCCTGGCCGGGCGCAGCCGCGCGCTGGTCAGCGCCGAGCGCGCATCGCTGAATTTCATGCAGACGCTGAGTGCCACCGCCACCGTCGTCGCGCAGTACGTCGATGCGGTACGCGGCACCGGCGCGAAAATTCTCGACACCCGCAAGACCATTCCCGGTTTGCGGTTCGCGCAAAAATACGCGGTGCGCGTCGGTGGCGGCAGCAACCACCGCATTGGCTTGTACGACGCGGTGATGCTGAAGGAAAACCATATTCGCGCCTACGGTTCGCTGGCCGGCGCGGCCAAGGCGGCACGCGAAGCGCGACCGGCGCTGCCGCTGATCGTGGAAGTGGAAAGTCTCGCGCAGTTGCGCGAAGCGCTGGACGCCGGCTGCGATCGCATTCTGATCGACGATTTCGATGCCGCGACACGACGCGAAGCGGTGCGCATCGCCAAATCTTCGCCCTACGACGGCCGCATCCCGCTGGAAGTCTCCGGTGGCGTGGACATGAGCAC
>JAGNNB010000504.1 GCA_017990865.1 Lysobacteraceae bacterium | reverse complement strand
CGCGGTGGCCTTGAGCTTCGAGCCGCTGCCGCGCGAATTCTTCGCCGGCCCGGCCGCACCCGCGCGTCTGCAATTGCCGGCGATGCGGATTCGCGAATTCGGCAAGCTCGGCATCGATCGCGTCGGCTTGCTGCGCTTCAATGCGCGTTTGGCCTCGATGTCGGCGGAAGATTTCGTGCGCCGCATGCTGATCGAACGGCTGGCGGTGCGCGAAGTGTGGGTCGGGCCGGATTTCCGTTTCGGCCACGGCCGCGCGGGGCATTTGGGCCTGCTGCAAGCGATGGGCGCCGAGGCCGGATTCGTGGCCGACACCATCGCGCCGGTGGAAGTGGACGGCGCCCGCGTCTCCAGCACCCGCATCCGCATCGCGCTGCAGGCCGGCGATTTCCGCACCGCCGCGCGCTTGCTCGGAAAACCTTATGCGATCCGCGGCCGCGTGGTGCGCGGCCAGCAACTCGGCCGCACGCTCGGTTATCCCACCGCGAATCTGCGCTTCGCCGATAAAACCCCGGCGCTGCGCGGCATCTACGCCACCTGGGTGCACGGCGTAGGCCCCACCCCGCGCGCGTCGGTGTCGAGCTTCGGCACCCGACCGACGGTGGGCGGCAAAGAGCCGCTGCTGGAAGCCCATTTGTTCGACTTCGACGGCGACCTTTACGGCCACCATATCGAAGTGGAGTTCGTCGCCAAACTGCGCGACGAAGAACGATTCCCCGATCTGCCGACCCTGGTCGCGCAGATGCATCGCGACGCCGCCCAGGCGCGCGAATTGTTGATGTCATTGCCCGAGCGAGCCGACGCGTGAGCGACCAAGACAACAGTACCAACGACAATCGATACAAGGCCACGATCCATCTGCCGGCCACGGATTTCCCGATGCGCGGCGACTTGCCCAAACGCGAGCCGCAAACGTTGGCGCGCTGGCAGCAGCAGAATCTATACGCGCAGGTGCGCGCGAAGACCGCTGGCCGCTCGCAGTCCTTCGTGCTGCACGACGGCCCGCCGTACGCCAACGGCGCGATCCACATCGGTCATGCGGTCAATAAAATTCTCAAAGACATCGTGGTCAAGTCGAAACTGATGGCCGGTTTCGATGCGCCGTACGTGCCCGGTTGGGATTGCCACGGCCTGCCGATCGAACTGCAGGTCGAGAAGAAATTCGGCAAGGTCGGCGACAAGATCGACGCGGCGGAATTCCGCAAGCGTTGCCGCGAATACGCCGCCGAGCAGATCGAACTGCAGCGCAAGGACTTCAAGCGTCTGGGCGTGCTGGGCGATTGGGATAACCCTTATCGCACGATGGATTTCCGCTACGAAGCGGACATGCTGCGCGCGCTGGCGAAAATCGTCGATCGCGGCCATCTGGCGCGCGGCGTGAAGCCGGTGCATTGGTGCTTCGACTGCGGTTCGGCGCTGGCCGAGGCCGAGATCGAATACGCCGACAAGGAATCGCCCGCGGTCGATGTGGCCTACGCCGCGCGCGATCCGCATGCCCTGGCGGCGAAGTTCGGCGTGGGTCTCGACGACGATGCCGAAGTCGCGGTGCCGATCTGGACCACCACGCCGTGGACGCTGCCGGCGTCGCTGGCGGTGTCGCTGGGTCCCGAACTCGAATATGCGCTGGTCGAAGGCCCGACGCGCGACGGTCGTCGGCGCTTGTTGGTGCTGGCCGAAGGACTGGCGGAGAAAGCGCTGAAGCGTTACGGCGTGGACGAAGCCGTCGTGCTCGGTCGCGCCCAAGGCGCGGCATTGGAAGGCGTTTTACTCGCGCATCCATTCGCTTCAGAAGGGAGTGCCTACGCCGAGCGCGATATTCCGGTGATCCTCGGCGATCACGTCAGCGCCGAAGACGGCACCGGCGCGGTGCATACCGCGCCCGGTCACGGTCAGGAAGACTTCGTCGTCGGTCTGAAATACGGTTTGGTCGCGAAATACACCGCCGCGCAATTGAATCCCGTGGACGGCAGGGGCGTGTATCTGCCGTCGACGCCACCGTTCGGCAAGATCGCGCTCGCCGGTTTGCATATCTGGAAAGCCAACACCGTCATTGTCGATGCGCTGCGCGACACCCGCGCCTTGCTCGCGTATTTTCCGCTGACGCACAGCTACCCGCATTGCTGGCGGCATAAATCGCCGGTCGCGTTCCGCGCCACGCCGCAGTGGTTCATCTCGATGGATCAAGCGAATTTGCGCGCCGATGCGCTCGATGCGATCAAACAGGTCGAATGGTTCCCCGATTGGGGTCAGGCGCGCATCACCGGCATGATCGATAACCGCCCGGACTGGACGATCTCGCGTCAGCGCACCTGGGGCGTGCCGATCGCTCTATTCATCCATCGTGAAACCGGCGAGCCGCATCCGAATTCGCCCGCGTTGATGCGCCAGGTCGCCGAGCGCGTCGAACGCGAGGGCGCCGATGCGTGGTACGCGCTGGACGCCGCCGAACTGCTGGGCGAGCAGGCGAAGGACTACGACAAGGTCGTGGATATCCTCGACGTGTGGTTCGATTCCGGCGTCAGTCACGACTGCGTGCTCGCGCAGCGCCCGCAGGACGGGTTGCGCAAGCCGGCGGACATGTATCTGGAAGGTTCGGACCAGCATCGCGGCTGGTTCCACAGCGCGTTGCTCACCGGCATCGCGATGGACGGTCATGCGCCGTATCGCGAAGTGCTGACGCACGGGTTCGTTGTCGACGAAAACGGCGAAAAGATGTCGAAGTCCAAGGGCAACGTGATCGAGCCTCAGAAGGTCATCGACGAGCGGGGCGCGGATGTGCTGCGTCTATGGG
>JAGNNB010000075.1 GCA_017990865.1 Lysobacteraceae bacterium | reverse complement strand
TCGTGTTCCTGCGACGCGCAGTACTCGCCGACGCGCTGCGCACGATGCGCGCGCAATGGCGCGACGCCGTCGCCGACGCGCCGCGGGCCGCCGCCGCGGCCGTGATCCTGCTCGGCCTCGCCAGTACCGCTTGCTGGATTCCGGCGATGCAACTGGACGACATCGGCTATCACTTGAACCTGCCGACGCAGTTGATGTCGCAAGGCTATTACGCGCCGCAGCCGGAGTATCAGGTGTGGTCGTTCGCGCCCTGGGCCGGCGATGTGTTGCACGGCTTGGTGTTCGTACTGGCGCGACGCGAAGCGCACGGCGCGCTCAATGCGCTGTGGCTGAGCTTGGCCGCGGGCGCAGCGTGGTCGATCGCGCGCGCGCGCGGCGCCTGCGCGCGCGAACGCTGGGCGGCGGTGGCGCTGTTCGCGAGCCTGCCGCCGCTGATCTGGATCGCCGCCGGCATGCAAACCGAACTCGCCGCGACTGCGGTGTTGCTCGCGTTCGCCGCGGTCGCCCTCGCGCCGAGCGAAGGCCGCCTCGTCGCTGGCGCGGCGCTGTTCGCGGGCTTGTTCGCGCTGAAACTCGTGCACGGTTTCTCCGCGCTGCCGTTGCTCGCCTACGCCTTATGGCGACACGGCGCCTCCGTGCGCGGCACGGCGCTCGCCGTGGGGATCTTCGTCGCATTGGCCGCATCGAGTTACGCGCAAGCTTGGTTCGTCACCGGCAATCCCCTGCTGCCGATGTTCAACGATGTCTTCGCCTCGCCGTACTTCCCCCAAGCGCAATATCGCGACGATCGCTGGTTCGCCGGCGTCGATGCAGCGCTACCTTGGCGGTTGATCTTCGACACCGATCGCTACGTCGAAGCCTGGGACGGCGGTTTGGGATTCGCGCCGATCGCGCTCGCGGGCGCCTGGCTGTTGTCGCTGATGCGCCCCGGCGCGCGCGCGTTCGCGCTGGCCGCGACGGCGGTGCTGTGTTTGCCGTTGTTGCCGATGCAGTATGCGCGCTACGCCTACCCGGGGCTCGCCTTGTTCTGCGTGTTGTTGCCGATGGGTCTGCGTTCGCGCATCGGCGCGCGCCCGTTCGCTTGGCTGATCGTCGGCGTGTGCGTTCTGAATCTGGCGTATCAAGCGAACGCGAGTTGGTTGCATCACTCGGCGGCGATCAAACGCACGATCAAAAGCGGCGGCGACCCCGCACGCGTGTTTCCGTTCTATGTGCCCGAGCGGTTGCTGTTGCGCGAGGTACCCGACGCGCCGGATCAACTCGTGCTCGCGACCGACCCGTCCCGCAACAGCGTCGCCGAACTCGGCTTACGCGGACGCACCGTCGCCGAGCACGACCCTTCGCTCGCGGCCGAGGCGGCGGCGGCAGAACGCGATGCGAGCGGCGCGCTGTGGGCCGCGTTGTTCGCGCGTCATCGCATCCGCTGGGCATTGGTGACCACCGAGCGTGCTTCGCCCGCATTGCGCGCCGGGCTCGCACGCGCGGGCGCGACGCAGGCGCGCACGCTGGAGGCGGTGGAACTGTGGCGATTCGCAGCACTCCATGCGTCCGAAACATCCGAAACTCGCGCCGATGGGACATCGCCATGAGTCTGACGCGGCAAGGCCGGCATTATCTGATCATCGGCGGCGTGCAGTGGCTGGTGGATTGGGGCGTGATGGTGCTGGTCAGCCATCTTGGCGCGATGGTGGAGGTCGCGAACGTTTGCGGCCGCATCAGCGGCGCGATGCTCGGTTTCTTGCTCAACGGCAGGATCACGTTCTCGTCGGAAGGCACGGCCGTCGGCCGCCGCCAACTGCAGCGTTTCCTGCTGATGTGGCTATGCAATACGACGATCAGCACGTTCGCGATGAGCCGCATCGACGATGTCTTCGGCTTGCAATGGGCCTGGCTGGCGAAACCCGCCATCGAATTGACGCTGGGGTTGGCCGGATTTCTGCTATCGCGGCATTGGGTCTACAAAGCATGATGAGGCTGTAGAGCGGAGCGAAGCTCCGCTAAACAACCCACCACCATTTTTTCGTAGAGCGGAGCGAAGCTCCGCTACGAAACCCATCGCCATTTTTCGTAGAGCGGAGCGAAGCTCCGCTATGCAACCGACCGAAAAGAACAGCGGAGCTTCGCTCCGCTCTACAGAGACGAGAACAGCGACAACAAAACGCCGGCTTTCGCCGGCGTTTCGATGTTTCGTACGGGGCGAGCCCCGGCGCGAACAATCAATGCTTGAGGTTCTTGCGCAAGCGCTCCAGGGCGCTCAACTGCGCGAGGCTCATCGCAAGCTGCGACTGCGCCTCTTCGGTGCTCATCTTCGGGTCTTTGTGCTCCAGCGCGCGCCTGGCCTCTTCCATCGCCGCGCGCACCGCCGCTTCGTCGATATCGTCGGCGCGGATGGCGGTGTCGGCCAACACAGTCACGACCTGCGGCTGCACTTCGAGCAAACCGCCGGAGATCGCGAAATCGAGCGTCTCGCCGTTCGGCGTGGTGACGACGACTTTGCCCGGCTTCAGACGCGTGATCAGCGGCGCGTGACGCGGCGCGATGCCGAGTTCGCCCTGCTCGCCGGTGGCGACCACGAGCGTAGCTTCGCCGTGATAGATCTCGGCTTCGGCGCTGACGATGTCGCAACGGATGGTGGCCATAGGTGAACGCTCTTATTCATTGTCCCCCTCTCCCGCCTGCGGGAGAGGGCTAGGGGTGAGGGCGAGGGCAACATACCCCCACCCTAACCCTCCCCCGCACGCGGGGGAGGGAACACGAATCAAGCAGCCAGCTTCGCCGCTTTCTCGACCGCTTCTTCGATGCCGCCGACCATGTAGAACGCCTGCTCCGGCAGGTGGTCGTATTCGCCTTCGACGATGCCCTTGAAGCCGCGGATCGTGTCCTTCAGCGACACGTACTTGCCCTTCGAGCCGGTGAACACTTCGGCCACCGTGAACGGCTGCGAGAAGAAGCGTTCGATCTTGCGCGCGCGGGCCACGGCCAGTTTGTCGTCTTCCGACAATTCGTCCATGCCCAGAATCGCGATGATGTCTTTCAGTTCTTTGTACTTCTGCAGCGTGGCCTGGACGCGACGCGCGGTGTCGTAATGCTCGTTGCCGATCACGTTCGGGTCGAGCTGACGACTGGTGGAGTCCAGCGGGTCCACGGCCGGGTAGATACCCAGCGAGGCGATGTTACGGCTGAGCACGACGGTCGCGTCCAAGTGCGCGAACGTGGTCGCCGGCGACGGGTCGGTCAGGTCGTCCGCGGGCACGTACACGGCCTGAATCGAGGTGATCGAGCCGGTCTTGGTCGAGGTGATGCGTTCCTGCAGCACGCCCATTTCTTCGGCCAGCGTCGGCTGATAGCCCACCGCCGACGGCATACGGCCGAGCAGCGCCGACACTTCGGTACCGGCCAGCGTGTAGCGATAGATGTTGTCGACGAACAGCAGCACGTCGCGGCCTTCGTCGCGGAAGTATTCGGCCATCGTCAGGCCGGTCAGCGCCACGCGCAGACGGTTGCCCGGCGGCTCGTTCATCTGGCCGTAGACCATCGCCACTTTCGACAGGTCGTGTTGCTTGACGTTGACGACGCCCGACTCCTGCATCTCGTGATAGAAGTCGTTGCCTTCGCGGGTACGCTCGCCCACGCCGGCGAACACCGACAGGCCGCTGTGCTCGGTCGCGATGTTGTTGATGAGTTCCATCATGTTCACGGTCTTGCCCACGCCGGCGCCGCCGAACAGGCCGACCTTGCCGCCCTTGGCGAACGGGCACATCAAGTCGATCACCTTGATGCCGGTTTCCAGCAGTTCGGTGGCCGAGGCCTGATCTTCGTACGACGGCGCCGCGCGGTGGATTTCCCACGTGGTGTCGGCTTTGACCGGGCCGCATTCGTCGATCGGGTTGCCCAACACGTCCATGATGCGGCCGAGGGTGCCGATACCGACCGGCACGGAGATCGCGCGGCCAGTGTTGTCGGCGATCAGGTTGCGCTTCAGGCCGTCGGTGGAACCCAGCGCGATCGTGCGGACCACGCCGTCGCCGAGCTGCTGCTGCACTTCGAGGGTGATCTCGGTGTTCTGCACCTTGAGCGCGTCGTAGATCTTCGGCACGCTCTCGCGCGGGAATTCGACGTCGACGACGGCGCCGATGATCTGGACGATCTTGCCTTGCGTGTTGGCGGTGTTCATGGAAGTTCCCGATTCGAAAATGTCTTGTTGCATGAGATGTCGATACCGTTTCGTGGTGCGCGTCGTCGCGTCGTCAGACCGCGGCCGCGCCGCCGACGATTTCGGAGATTTCTTGGGTGATCGCCGCCTGACGCGCCTTGTTGTAGACGAGATTCAGGGTACCGATCAGCTTGGTGGCGTTGTCGCTGGCGGCCTTCATCGCCACCATGCGCGCCGCGTGTTCGGAGGCCACGTTCTCCATCACCGCCTGATACACCAGCGATTCGATGTAGCGCGTCAGCACATGATCGAGCACGGTCTGCGCGTCGGGTTCGTAGATGTAATCCCAATCGTGACGGGCCACGGCCGTTTCCGACGCCGGCAGCGGCAGCAGTTGGTCGAACGCCGCGCGCTGGGTCATGGTGTTGACGAAGTCGTTGTAGACCAGGAACACCTTGTCGACGTTGCCGTTGCTGTAGGCGTCGAGCATCACCTTGATCACGCCGACCAATTGATCCACGCGCGGGGTGTCGCCCAGATGCGTGGCGGACGCCAGCATGCCGACTTTGATGCGGCGGAAAAACACCGTGGCCTTCTGTCCGATGGTGACGACGTCCACTTCGACGCCCTGCTCCTGCCACGCGCGCATTTCGCCCAGTAGTTTGCGGAACAGGTTGTTGTTCAAGCCACCGGCGAGGCCGCGATCGGAGGAGACGATCACGTAACCGACGCGCTTGATCTCCTTGCGTTCCACCAAATACGGATGCTTGAACTCGGAATTCGCCTGCGCGAGATGGCCGATGACCTGCTTCATCGCGCGCGCATACGGGCGCGAGGCCTTCATCCGATCCTGCGCCTTGCGGATCTTCGAAGCCGAGACCATTTCCAGCGCACGCGTCACCTTGCGGGTGTTCTGCACCGACTTGATCTTGGTTTTGATTTCTCTGCCGCCTGCCATGCTTCGCTCGCTGCGCTCGCTTTACGGGAATGGGGAATCGGGAATGGGGAATCGATGGATTGGTTTCGGGGTTCGCTTTTGCGATTCCCTATTCCCTATTCCCGACTCCCGATTCTCGGCGTTACCAGCTACCGGTCTTGACGAATTCTTCGATGCCGGCCTTGAACGCGGCTTCGAGCTCGTCGTTCCAGTCGCCGTTCTCGTTGATCTTCGACAGCACGTCGCCCTTGGTGTTGAAGAAGTGCGCGTGCAGACCCGATTCGAAGTCGCCGATCTTGTTCACCGGCACGTTGTCCATGTAGCCCTTGTCGACGGCATAGATCGAGAGCGACTGCTCGGCGACCGACATCGGCGCATATTGCTTCTGCTTCATCAGCTCGGTCACGCGCTGACCGCGTTCGAGCTGCTTGCGGGTGGCTTCGTCGAGATCCGAGGCGAACTGCGCGAACGCGGCCAGTTCGCGGTACTGCGCGAGCGCGATACGGATGCCGCCCGACAGCTTCTTCATGATCTTGGTCTGCGCGGCGCCGCCGACGCGGGACACCGAGATGCCGGCGTTCACGGCCGGACGGATACCGGCGTTGAACAAGTCGGTTTCCAGGAAGATCTGACCATCGGTGATCGAAATCACGTTGGTCGGCACGAACGCCGAAACGTCGCCGGCTTGGGTTTCGATGATCGGCAGCGCGGTGAGCGAACCGGTCTTGCCCTTCACGGCGCCGTTGGTGAACTTCTCGACGTAGTCTTCCGACACGCGCGCGGCGCGTTCGAGCAAGCGGCTATGCAGGTAGAACACGTCGCCCGGATACGCTTCGCGACCCGGCGGGCGGCGCAGCAGCAGCGAGATCTGGCGGTAGGCCACGGCCTGCTTGGACAGATCGTCGTAGATGATCAGCGAGTCTTCGCCGCGGTCGCGGAAGTATTCGCCCATGGTGCAGCCGGAGTACGCGGCGATGTACTGCATCGCGGCCGATTCCGACGCCGAGGCGGCGACGACCGTGGTGTAGGCCATCGCGCCGTTCTCTTCGAGCTTGCGCACGATGTTGGCGATGGTGGAGTTCTTCTGGCCGATCGCCACGTAGATGCACTTAATGCCGGAGTGCTTCTGGTTGATGATCGCGTCGATCGCCAGCGCGGTCTTGCCGGTCTGACGGTCGCCGATGATCAGCTCGCGCTGGCCGCGACCGATCGGGATCATCGAGTCGACCGACTTGTAACCGGTCTGCACCGGCTGCGACACCGACTTACGCCACACCACGCCCGGCGCGATGCATTCGACCGGCGCGTGCGTCTTGGACTCGATCGTGCCCTTGCCGTCGATGGCCTCGCCCAGCGCGTTGACGACGCGGCCGAGCAGTTCCGGACCGGTCGGCACCGAAAGAATCTGGCCGGTGGTCTTGGCGGTATCGCCTTCGCGCAGCGTCTTGTAGTCGCCGAGGACCACGGCGCCGACCGAGTCGCGCTCGAGGTTCAGCGCCAAGGCGAACGTGCTGCCCGGCAATTCGATCATTTCGCCCTGCATCACATCGGCCAGGCCGTGGATGCGCACGATGCCGTCGGACACCGAGGTCACGGTGCCTTCGTTGCGCGCTTCGGCGGCGAGCTTGACCTTCTCGATGCGACTCTTGATGAGTTCGCTGATTTCGGACGGGTTGAGCTGGGAGGTAGCCATTTTGCTGGTTCCTGTTGCGTGTACCGCGAACGGCGGCACTCGGAGTCTTTAAATCGTTTGGGAATGGAGAATCGGGAATGGGGAATGGTCAAGAGCGCAAAAAGCCAAGCTCACGATTCCCGATTCTCGATTCCCGATGCCCGGCTTTACTGCGCCAACGCCGTCTGCAGACGCGCCAGCTTGCTCTTGAGCGAACCATCGATCACCACGTCGCCGGCATCGATCACCGCGCCGCCGATCAAACTGCCGTCGACTGCGGTTTCGATCTCGACATCGCGACCGAAGCGGCGCTTGAGCGCGACTTTGATCGTCTCGAGTTCCGCCGCCGGCAACGCCGCGGCCGAGGTGACCTTGGCTTTGACGACGCGTTCGGCTTCGGCGCGCAACGCGTCGAACAGCCCGGCGATGTCCGGCAGCAGCGTCAGCCGACGGTTATCGGCCAGCAGCGCGAGGAAATTGCCGAACGTTTCCGACACGCCAGCGCCGTTACCGCCAGGCGGCGACAGCAGCGCGACGGCATCGGCGCGGCCCAAACGCGGGTGACCGAGCAACGCGTGAACCCGCGGGTCGGCGGCGACACTGGAGGCGAACGCCAAGGCGTCCGACCACTGTGCCGCGGCGCCGGCTTCGCGCGCGATCGCATAAGCGGCGCGGGCGTAGGGGCGTGCGAGCGTAAGACCTTGGCTCATTCGGTCACTCCATGCGAAACGATCTGCGTGGGCTTCGGAGACCCGCAACGATTCGCATCGCGAATCGTTGCAGCGTCACGCCTCCACATCCCCCGCAGCGCCGCTGCGCGTCGCTGCAGCCCCCTTGACTCAAGGGGGCGATAGTCGCTGTGGCGAAAGACGATCATGATCGGCATTTCCGTCAGAGCTGCGCGGCGAGATCGTCGATCAACGCCTTGTGGGCGTTGGCGTCGATTTCGCGCTTGAGCAGCTTTTCGGCGCCGCTGACCGCGAGCGCGGACACCTGCTTGCGCAGATCTTCCTTGGCGCGGTTGGCGGAGGCGGCGATATCGGCTTCGGCGACCGCCTTCTGACGATTGGCTTCAGCGACAGCGTCGTTCTTGGCTTGATCGACGATCTGATTGGCGCGTTGGTGCGCCTGCTCGATGATCTCGTTGGCCTTCGTCCGCGCGTGCTTCAGCTCCTCGTTGACCTTTTCTTCGGCCTGAGCGAGGTTCTTCTGCGCGTTGTCGGCAGCGGCGAGGCCATCGGCGATTTTCTTCTGCCGTTCCTCGATCGCCTTCATCAACGGCGGCCATACGAACTTGACGGTGAACCAGATGAGAAGCGCAAACGAAAACATCTGGCCCAGCAGGGTGATATTCGGATTCATGACGTGCCCTGGAAAAGCGTGTCCTGCGAATCGGCGCAGACCGCGGCGCGAGACCGCGGCATGCGCGAACGATGGCGCGCACCGTTAAAGCGGTGCGCGCCGTTGCCGATTAGCCCTGGAGCGCGGCGAGCAGCGGGTTCGCGAACGCGAACATCATCGCCACGCCGACGCCGATCAGGAACGCCGCGTCGATCAGACCGGCGAGCAGGAACATACGGCCGGACAGCATCGGAACCAGTTCCGGCTGACGGGCGGCGGATTCGAGAAACTTCGAACCCATGATGCCGATGCCGAGCGCAGCGCCGAGAGCGCCGAGACCGACGATCAGGCCGATGGCGACGGCGGTGAAGCCCTGGACGTTGGCGATGAATTCCATGGTGAACTCCGGATTGAACGAGATGGATGGGTGAGACGGAAGGGTTGAAAACGATCGAAGCGAAAACTCAGTGATGCTCGTGCGCCATCGCGAGGTACACGACGGTGAGCACCATGAAGATGAAGGCCTGTAGCAGGATGATCAGGATGTGGAAGATCGCCCAACCGGCGTTGATGAACACGCCCGGCACGAACGTTGCCCACGAGGCGAACAGACCGGCGATCAGCATGAACAGCAATTCGCCCGCGTACATGTTGCCGAACAGTCGCATGCCGAGGCTGACCGGCTTGGACAGGTACTCGACCAGATTCAAGAAAAGATTGAACGGGGCCAGGATCACGGCCATCACGCCGTGGCCGTGGAACGGCGCGGTGAACAGCTCCTTGGTGAAGCCCCAGCCGCCTTTGGCCTTGATCGAATAGAAGATGATCAGCAGGAAGACGGTGATCGACATGCCGAACGTGGTGTTGATGTCGGCGGTCGGCACCACGCGGAGATACGTGTGATGCGCGACTTCCTCGCCGGCGATCCACGTGATCAACGCCGACGGCAGATCCAGCGGCAGCAAGTCCATGGTGTTCATGAAGACCACCCAGACGAAGATCGTCAGCGCCAGCGGCGCGATGAAACGACGGTCGCCGTGGAAAGCGTCCTTGACCTGGCCATCGACGAATTCGACGACGATCTCGACGAATGCCTGCGCTTTGGACGGCACGCCGGACGTGGCTTTGCGCGCCTGCGACCACAGCAAAAAAATGGCCAGAAGGCCGAGCGCCAGCGAGATCACCCACGTGTCGAGGTGAAAGCCCTGACCGGCCACTTGGACCTGGTTGTGGGTCAGGTGATGGACGATGTATTCGGTCAGTCCGCCACTCGTTTGCTCAGCCACGCTCTCGTCCTCGATTCCGCACTCGTGATGCGGCCGGTCGGGCCGCAGGGTTGACGCTAGGGGTAACGCTGATCGATATCGCTTGGTCCACTATCGCTTTCGGCTCGCCCCAGGTCGCGTATTACCCGCGCCCTCGCACGCCGTTCGCCGATAACAACGGCGCCGCGGCAGCCGACGCCATCCCGACCAGTACCGCGATGGCCGGCCAATCGAAGACCGCGATCGCAACGTACGTCGCCACGATCGCGAGCATCCATTTCGCCGCCGTCCCGAGCAGCAGTCGCGCGAAAATCGCGCCTGCGCCGCTCACACCGCCCGCGAATGTGAAGCCCCCGGCGATCGCACTGCCGACCGCGATCGCGGCGCCGCCGACGAACGCCCCCAGCGCGGCCTCGGGCCCGAACGCCAGACATACGAGCGAGACGAGCAGCGTCGCGACGGCTTGGGAAACGACCGCGCGTCGCGCCAGCCGCCGGCCCGCTTGAACGGTATTCAGCACGCGGCACCCGGGGAATTGGCGGAAGCGGAAGCGGATCGACCAGAAACCGAGTCACCGATCAAAACCGCCCCGCGAAGCCTGAAAAGTATAGCAGTCGGGCGTTTTCCGGGGCAACCGACCAAGGTCGAAAACGCAGGTCCGTGCGCGACGCCAGTCGCAGATCGTCGATATGGGCTAGCCGGGGGCTCGCTCGCCCAGCCCTGGCGCGCCGCGTCGTGGGCTCGCCCGAGGATTCGGGGCCTCGTCGGCCGGCTCCGGGCTGGATTTGGGGGCCGCACCGCCGTCTGCGCCGCCTTGGGGCATCGCCGACCGCAGGCATCCTGAACGGCCGCAGCCGGGCGGGAACTTCGATCCGACGACGCGAGTCCATCGT
>JAGNNB010000074.1 GCA_017990865.1 Lysobacteraceae bacterium | reverse complement strand
CCGCGGCGATCAAAAAGACGTAGACCTCATCGGAATGGGCGCGCGCCAGCCGCTGGTAATCCAGCCACTGCAGCGCCAGCGTGCCCGCTGCGAGCAGCAGGCCGTAGGCGAGGATTCGTGTCCACATACGCCCTCCTCCACGCCCGGACGCGAACGAGGGGAACGCCGGGCTGCGGGCAGTGTATCGCCGCCTAGGGGCACAGAAAGCCGGGCCGAGAAACGCGGGCTGCGCGCCCTCACACCACGCGGTGGATGTTTTCGTCCATTAAATCGATGCCGCAGCGCAGATCGGACAACCAATCGAGGAACGCGGGAATCGACCACCGATCCATCGGCAAACCGTGCTGCGGCACGATCATCTCGTGGTCGAGCCGGCGCACCATGTCGGCCCACATCTTGGCGACGCGTTGCGAGCCCATGTAGCGCCGATGGAACGCCTCCATGCGATGCACGTAGTCGGCGAAATTCTCGGCCGGCGCAAACGGCACACCGCGCGAAATCATCGACGAGCCGACATCGCCGGAAAACAGAATGCGGCTGACCGGGTCGAAGAAACTGAAATTGCCGACCGAATGCAAGAAGTGCGCCGGCAAGGCGCGAATGGCGGTGGTACCCAGCGGAATCGCGCCGCCCGTCGGGCATCTGCAGATAACGGTCGCCGCCGGGATCGATCAACGCGGCTTGGCCTTCGTCCTGCAGCAGAAACTGATTGGCCTGCACGCCGTCGTCGCCCAACACCAAGTCGTTGAACGCGATGCAACGATGATGGCCGTTATCGAAAAAAGATCGTGCTCATAGCGCCCCTCTATGGTGTCCATCAAGGCTGGCATAAACCGACAACGGCGGCGCTGATACATTCGATTTTTTAGGGATTATTCGACTTGGATCAGATGGAGCGAACGGGGAGTACGGCGCGAGTAAGCGAATAGCCAGGTGCCGGATGCGCTGCGCATCCGGCACCCGGGCCGGATTTACGGCGCCGGCACGGCGAAGACACCGGAATTTGCGATTAGCTCGTTCCTGTATGCGCCGGTCGGATGGATGCCATGGATATAAATACGCCGACCGCTCCATTGCTGTCGGACGTTGAGCGGCAACGGAATGTGGAAGCGATAGGCGGTGCCGGAAGATGCGCATGCGGTCGCCACGGCGGTCTCGCTGGTGCTGTACGCCTTGTAGCCGCCGATAAGCGCGCCGGCTCCTGCGGGCCCGCCCGCGTAGAGATGGACACTGATCGCGTGCGGGTTACCCGCAGCGCAAGCCCAGCCATGGATCGTATTGCCCTGAACGCTGTCGATCACACCGCGAATCTCTCTGGGCGCATATACGGCGCTATCGCAATTGTTCGGAAGCGTGCCCGGGAAATCTCGCGAGATCAATTTACAAATCCCGCTTTCGACGCCGGCATTGTAATTCCATACGTTGCTGTGGCCGGCGCCGGTGATCTGAGTGAACGTGATGGGGCTCGAGCTGGGCGGAACCGCATCGATATTGCGATACACCGTAGAACTGAGCCCAGACGTGGCCAGGTAGTTGTCGACGCCCTGCTGCCCGGTCCAACACTGCGGCGGATTCGCATTCACATTGCAGCTCGGCACGCCCGGCTTGCCGTAGCCCCACAGATCGTCGAGGGTGCCGACCAACATGTGCACTCGAATCTTGCTTCTCAACGTCGCCACTTCCGCGGCCGTGAACGGCTTCATCAAACGCCCGGTTATAGCGTTGAAATCTCTCAAGAACGAAACGCAATCTCCTCCGGTGAACAAAGTCGCCGTGCCGCGCGCGGTGTCGTTATAGGTGTTCGAAAGTTTGCAGGCATCGTACAGATTGCCGGCCGGCGGCCCGGCGACGACGAAGCGATCCAACTTCGACCAATAAGGGACCGCATCGTTGGTGTAGTTCGCGTATTGATTGCGCAACAACACCGCACCGAAAAGACCGCTCATGCTGCCGCCGAAATAAATCACTTTTGACGCGTTCCGATATACCGGCGCGCTCATGATTTGCGTCAACGCCGTCGCAATATTGAGAGCGGCCTGATTCGGAACGCTGGTCGCCGACGACGCATTCGGGGGCGCGTTCACCGTATAGGCGGTTCTTCCTTGCACCGAGACCATGCGAACGCATGCGGTCGATAGTCGCTGCGCAAGCGTAGTCATGTATTCGGTCAATGCCGCGTTGCCGCTGTCGATACCATTTCCGCCATGAAACAATACGACGATCGGTGCGGTCGAGGTATTGCAGCCGCTGGGCAAGCTTTGCGCGATCGTATCGTTGTGCCGCCATTCGTAGACCGCCCCGTAATACGTATTGTAAGTACCGTTGACGACGTTCATGCCGATCGATTGGAACGAGCCTGCTGCGACTTCCATCGCCGGGGCCATGCACGCAGTCGCCAACAACGCAAGCCGCAACGATGTGTTTCGGTTCATTTTGTTTTTTATGCCGTGCGTTTTCATTGAGTTTCCTTTGCTAATCGTGATTCGGACAGGGTCCTCAGCGGCACTAGCGATTGCTTCGACGGCAGCGTTCAACGACGCCGCGCCGATGCTGTCGCTGCAGCATCCGCTACAGGAACGACAATGCCGCTGCCTTGTCGGAGGTGGCTTCCATAGGCTTTGAGGGCACTGCCGCTTTACAGAGGTCGCCGGTTCCATCGCCGACAGGACATGACGGGAGGACGATCAGGCGTCGATCGTCGAAATCGTGACCGCTATCTCAGTCGACGGTGGGTCGCCATCGTTCCGACCGACCCGTAACGACCGCTCAGATCACGATCGAAGCGGAAAGATGCGGCTCTCTTGGAGCCGTGTCAGCGCGCCAACCACCATCCCGTCACCGCATGCCGCGGCCGCGCCGCCCACGGCGACACCAACGTGACCTGATGCCGTTGCGGCACGCGAAACAGGCTGAGCGAATTCCAGCGCGGCAAAAACGTCTCCAACACGTGGCCGTCGGCATCGAGAAACTGCAGTTGGCCGCCCCAGTCCGGGCGCCAATCGCGGCTGAGATTGATCACGAATGCGTAACGCCGGCCTTCGTCGTCGTCCTGATCGTCGTGCGGCATCAAATACTGGCCGGGGCGATAGCGCGTGCATTGCGCGGTGGTGTGCGAGATCGCGGGGTCGTCGCCGAGATATCGCGCGAAGCGCAGATAGTCCTCGGTGTTGAAGAAACGCAGCAACCCATGCACCAACAGCGACGGATCCCAGCCTTCGCGCGCGGCCTTCGGCAGCATGTAACTGTCGTAGGCGAACTGATAACTCTCGGTCGCGCGCGTGTAACCGCGCTGCAGCAGATTCGCGTATTCGGCGGCGTCGGGATACGCGCCACGCGGCGTGGTCCGCGATTCGCCCTCGCTGCGTTCGGCCAATTGCCAGGGCACGCGGTCGGCCAATTCGTTCGCGAAGGCCTCGGCGGCGGGACTCTGCAGGAAATTCGGAATCTGCACGCGGCCGCGTGCGGCCAGCTCCGAGCGCCAACGTTCGATGTCCAGGTCGTTATCGATCATGCGCGCGTCGATCGGAGTGTTCGGGATGGGTCGCGGCGTTCCGCCGACCGCGTCGGTGCGATCGGCACGATACTATTCGGCCGCTATCGAAGCAACGCGGCTCGCCCACGCGAGCGCGCAACGCGAATCTTGAGGTGATCGATGGATCGTCGTGACTTCTTGGGTTGGATGGGCGCGGGCATGGTCGCGGGTGTCGCCGACGCGCGCGCGTCCGAGGCATCGCCTCCGGCGACAGCGAGGCATCGGCATGAGGTGGTGGTGATCGGCGCGGGTTTGGCCGGGCTCGCCGCCGCGCAGCGCCTGCGTGTACAAGGGCGGGACGCGATCGTTCTGGAAGCCCGCGAGCGCATCGGCGGTCGCATCTGGACCAGCGCACGTTGGGCCGATGCGCCGCTGGATCTGGGCGCGACCTGGATCCACGGCGTTCGGGGCAACCCGCTCACGGCGCTGGCCGACCGACTGCATGCCAAACGCGTCACCACCTCCTACGACCGCAGCATCGCGTACGGCACTGCGGGCGCGCCGTTGTCCGAAGACGAGCAGGCGGCGATGGCGCGCGTGCGCAATCGCTTGCATCGCGCGCTGGAAACCGCGCAATCGCGCGACTCCGACATTTCGATCCGTCGGGTCGCGGACGATCTGCTCGCCGATCTCGATGGCGCCGACGAGACCCGTCGGCGATTGGAGTTTCTGCTGAGCGGCGAGATCGAACAGGAATACGCCGGAAGCGCGCATGCGCTGTCGGCGCACGAGTACGACGCCGCGGACGCGTTTCCCGGAGACGACGCGGTGTTCGCCGACGGCTTTCGCACGCTGACGGATTTTCTGGCGCGCGACCTGCGCATCGCGACCGGACGGGTGGTGCAGCACATCGATTGGAGCGGCAAACCCGTCCGCATCGAAACACGCGGCGAGAACGGAGACGAGACCTATCTCGCGGACCGGGTGCTGATCACGCTGCCGCTGGGCGTGCTGAAAAGCGACCGCGTCCGCTTCGCTCCGGCGCTGCCGCCGGAGAAGCGCGCCGCGATCGCCGGTCTCGGCATGGGCGTGTTGAACAAGTGTTATCTGCGCTTCGCCGAAGCGTTCTGGCCGACGGACGTCGATTGGATCGAATACGTGTCGGAGCGGCCGGGCGAGTGGACCGAATGGGTGAGCTTCATGCGCGCCATGAAACTGCCGATCCTGCTCGGCTTCAACGCCGCCGACCGCGGCCGCGAGATCGAAACGTGGTCCGATGCGCGCATCGTCGACGACGCGATGCGCACGCTGCGTCGGTTGTACGGCCCGAACGCGCCCGCACCCATCGATGCGCAAATCACCCGCTGGGCGTCCGATCCTTATGCGCTGGGGTCGTACTCATTCAACCCGGTGGGCGTCACGCCCGTGCTGCGTCGCGCGCTCGCGCGGCCGGTCGACGCCAAACTGTTCTTCGCGGGCGAGGCCACGGAAAGTCGCTATTTCAGCACCTCGCACGGCGCTTATTTATCCGGCCTGCGCGCGGCGAAAGAATTGTCGGCTTGACGGGTTCGAACACGACGAGGACCAGGCATACGCCGCATGCGTCGGCGACAAGCCGCGCTCACGCCGTCGCCCACCACGGCAGCGTGAACAGCGACAGCAGCAGGCCATAACCCACCATCGCGGCGGCGAGGCGCGGGGCGAGATTGTGGGCGATGGCGAGCGCGCCGGCGGTGATCATCGGCGGCATCGCGGCTTCGAACACGGTGGTGCGCGCGATCTCGCCATGCAGGCCGAGCCACGGCGCCAGCGCATAAGCTGCAGCCGGCACAGCGACGAGTTTCAGCAGCAGGCCCGCGCCGAGCGGCGCGAGTTCGTCGCGCGGCGGCGCGAAACGCACCGACAAGCCGACGGTGAGCATCGCCAGCGGCAGCAGCGCATCGGCGAGCGAGCGCAAACCCTCGTCGATCCACGCAGGCGGCTGCGCGGGCATCGCCAAGACGCCGAACATCAGCGCCCACAGCGGCGGGAAGCGCACGATGCGCAGCAGCATCGCGCGCGCGCTCGGCGTTTCGTTCGGGTCGCCGCCGTAACGCGCCAACACCCACAAGCCGAAGGTGGAGAGCATCAAAAACGCGCCGAGTTGGTCGTAGACCACGGCATAGGGCAATGCGCGTTCGCCGATCAGCGCACGCGTGAGCGGATAGCCGAGAAAACTGGTGTTGCCCAAGGCCACCGTGAGCAACAGCACCGCGCGTTGATCCTCGCGCAAGCGCAACACGCGCGTACACAGCGCGACCGCGAGTACGATCGCCGGCAACAGCAACCACGGCACCGCGGCGATCGCCAACAACTCCGGCGACCACGTCAGTCGCGGCACATAACGCAGCACCGCGGCGGGCAAACAGACGTACAGCACCACGGTGTTCAAGGTCTGCGCGGCGTTCTCCGGCAGCGCGCGGCTGCGCTGCAGCGCGTAGCCGAGCGCGAGCACGGCCAGCGCGATCGAAAAAGCGGGCGGAATAGCGATCAACGACGACGCATCACGGCAACGGCGCGGCCCAGCCGGGGACCGGTTCCAGGCGCAAACCGGCATCGACGAGCATGCGCTGCACCAGTTCGACTTCGGTCAGGTCGGTGTCGTCGAGCAGCATGCGCGCGAACATCCGCGCTTCGTCCACCGGGTCGCGTTGCGCCAAGGTCGCGCGTTGCTGCATGCGCCAATGATGGCGACGATAGGCGATCGCCGCCTCGCGCAATTCGCTTTCGTTCGCGGAGGCGCGCATGCGCATGGTCAACCCGATGCCGCGCGCGAGCAGCGTGTCGGATTGGTCGCTCAGTACCGCGGCGACATGACGACAGTCGGCGCGACGACGCGGCGTGGCATCGAACGCCTCGCCGCGACAGGCATTCACCAGCGGCGCGAACGCGACATCGGACGAAGCGCTCCAAATCGTGGAGCCGAGTTCGGCGCCGAAGGCTTCGGGTGCATCGACGTTCAAGCTCGACATCGTCGCCAACAGCGCGGCGGGCGGCGGTTCGTCGCGCACCGCTTGGATCATCGGCCGCACGATGTCGTCGAAATAGAAATCCGCACGCAGCGTACTGCGCGCAGAGGCGAGCAACTGGTCGATCGGCAGCGCGATATCCGAGGAACCGCCTGCCAATAACGGCGCCAGATTATCGCTGTCGATATCGCGCCAACGCAGGATCGCGTTGCGGCGACGGTCCACCGGGTCGGCGGCGCTGAAGCGACGCATCAACAAGATCTGCACCACCGGATCGTCGCGACCCATGCGCTCGGCGTCGTCCAGCCAACGCTGGGTCTTGGCGTCGATCAAACGCAGCCCGCCGACGATGCGGAGATCGCGCGCGCCGGCCATCGCGCGCACGTGCGCGGCGAGCGCGAACTCGCGCGGGCCGCCGTTCTGCCCCAGACGTTCGGCCAAACGCCAGAGATACGCGCGCTGGCTCAGATCGCGATGATCGGCGTCTTCGGCCTCCCACGCGCGGGCCGCGGAATCGTCGTATTGGCAGGCAGCCGCGAACGGCAACGCGCACAACGCCAACGCGAACACGACGCGCGCGGCGCGGAACGCAGCGACGGCAGAAGCGAAACGCGGCATTGCGATGCGCATGCTCAATACCCCGCCGCCTGTCCGTCTTTGCGCGATTCGCTGGCACCGATGTAGCCGCCGTTCGGATTGACCATGATCGCCTGATAGCCGCCGTAAGGCCCGTCGGCGAAACGCACGCTGTGGCCTTTGCGCATCAGCGCGCGCACGACGGCGTAATCGAAGCCGGTTTCCAGATCCACTTCGCCGCCGTCGGTCATCGCCTCGGCCTGTCCGGCGGGTTCGGTGCTGCCGTCGTGCTGGATGCGCGGCGCATCGCCGGCTTCCTGCAGGTTCATGCCGAAATCGATCATGTTGAGCAGGATTTGGGCATGCCCTTGCGGCTGCATCGCGCCGCCCATCACGCCGTAGCTCAACCAGGGTTTGCCGTCTTTGGTCACGAACGCGGGAATGATGGTGTGGAACGGACGCTTGCCCGGCGCGAAGCTGTTGGGATGGCCGCGCTTCAGCACGAATTGCTCGCCGCGGTCCTGAAAGATGAAACCCAGCCCCGGCGGCGCCATGCCGCTGCCCATGCCGCGGTAATTCGATTGGATCAACGACACCATCATGCCGCTCTTGTCGGCGGTGGTGAGATAGATCGTGTCGCCTTCATTGAGCTCGGGAATCACGCCCGGCTCGGCCGCTTTCATCGCGCGATCCATCGACATCCGCTTGCCGCGTTCGCGCGCGTAGTCTTTCGAGATCAAACGCGCGACCGGCGTCTTGTGGAAATCCGGATCGGCGTACGAGGCGGCGCGGTCGGCGAACGCGAGTTTCTTCGCTTCGACGAACAGATGCACATGTTCGACGCTGCCGAAACCGTAGGCTTTCAGATCGTAGGGCTCCAACAGATTGAGAATCTGCAGCGCGGCGATGCCCTGCCCGTTCGGCGGCAGTTCCCACACGTCGTAGCCGCGATAGTTCGTGCTCACCGGCTCGACCCACTCGCCGCGATGCGCGGCGAGGTCTTCGTAGCGCAGAAAGCCGTCGTTCGCCTTGAAATATGCGTCGATCGTGTGCGCGATATCGCCGCTGTAGAACGCCTCGCGGCCGCCGGTCGCGATCTTCTGCAAGGTATTCGCGAGATTCGGATTGCGCCAGGTCTCGCCACGCCGCGGCGCACGGCCGTCGATGGTGAATTGCTCCTTGAACCCGGGCCATTTCGACAGCGTCGGCACGCTGCGGTTCCAGTAGTACGCGATCACCTCGTGCACCGGATGCCCGTCACGCGCGTAGGCGATGGCGGGCGCGAGATTCTGCGCCATCGTGCGACGCCCGAACTTCGCGTGCAGCGCGAACCACGCATCCACCGTGCCCGGCACCGTCACCGGCAGCGGCCCGTGCGGCGGAATGTCCTTCAGCCCGTGACGCTCGAATTCTTCCAGCGTTAATGCTCTGGGCGAACGGCCTGAGCCGTTGTAACCGTAGAGCTTTTTGGTCTTTGGGTCCCAGACGATGGCGAACAGATCGCCGCCGATGCCGTTGCCCGTCGGCTCCATCAACCCGAGCGCCGCGTTGGCGGCGATCGCCGCGTCCACCGCGCTGCCGCCCTCGCGCATGGTCTGCAGCGCGATCTGCGTCGCCAACGGATGCGACGTGGCCGCCATCGCTTGCGGCGCGTACACCTCGCTGCGCGTGGCGAACGCGCGGCCGGTGATGCGGTCGGCGGCGAATGCGGGTGCCAGGGACGCGGACAATACGACGGTGAGTACGCATGCAGCGAGGGAAACGGAGAGACGACGCGGCATCGGGATATTCCGGAACGGACGCAGGCGCTCAGGGTAACGCAGGCGGGGCGGAGCGTTTGGCGCCGGGTCGGGAAAGCGGCGTTTCGTCCTGCCAACGCAAGAAGTGAGCACGCCCGGTGCGGCCCGAGGCGAAGCCAAGGGGCGGTCGCTGTTCTCTTTTCTCGCCCGAGGGAAAGAACGCCGACGTCCCTTCTCCCCGCCTGCGGGGAGAAAGTGGCGCAACGCGCCGGATGAGGGGCAATTCGGGCCAACGACGATCGAGCTCGATCGCCTTTCGAATCGCAAGCCGTGGTCAACCGCGCCCCTCACCCGGCCTTCGGCCACCCTCTCCCCGCGTCGCGGGGAGAGGGGCACGAGCTCTTTCGTGCCTTCTCTCCGCCTGCGGGAAAGAACACCGATGTTCCTATCCCCACCTGCAACGAAAGAACACCGGCGGACCTTCTCCCCGCCTGCGGGGAGAAGGTGGCGCAACGCGCCGGATGAGGGGCTGTTTCGGGCCAACGGCGATTGAGGTCGGTCGCCTTTCGAATCGCAAGTACATCGCCAAAAAGCACCCCTCTCCCGGCCTTCGGCCACCCTCTCCCCGCGTCGCGGGGAGAGGGGCGATCTCTTTCGCACCTTCACTCCGCCTGCAAGGAGAGGGCGCGATGGCGTTATTCGTACGCCTGCAGCGGCACGCGGCGCCAGCCGCTGGGTTCGTTCGGATCTTCCACATCCCAACTCAAAAAACGCCAAGCGTCGCCGCTGGCGGAAATCAACACATCGCCCGCGTCGGTCGGCAAGCCGGAGTCGCCCACCGCCGTCGTAGGAGGGCCTTCAGGCCCGAGCGTTTGTTGTTTTCCGGCTTTTGATTTGGTCTGCGACGAAGACATCGCGCCCGAAGGCCCTTCGGCATTGGCGGCATGCGCCCCCGGGCGCCAACTGGCGTAGCTGGGGATGTCATCCGGGCTGCCGACGGCGGCGATCCACGTACAGGCCAAAGTTTCGGCACGCCCACCCATACCGGAAAAGCAGCGCACCGTGCCGTCATCCGAGCCCGACACCACGCGCCCACCCTCCGCGCTCAGCGCCACGCTCCGCACCCAGTTCGTATGACCGCGCAGCTCGCGAACGCACTCGCCGCTCAACGCGTCCCACACCCGAACCGTCACGTCATCCGAGCCCGACACCACGCGACCGCCATCCGCGCTCAGCGCCACGCTCCGCACCCAATCCGTATGACCGCGCAGCTCGCAAACGCACTCGCCGCTCAACGCGTCCCACACCCGAACCGTCCCGTCATCCGAGCCCGACACCACGCGACCGCCATCCGCGCTCAGCGCCACGCTCAGCACCCAGTTCGTATGACCGCGCAGCTCGCGAACGCACTCGCCGCTCAACGCGTCCCACACCCGAACCGTCCCGTCATACGAGCCTGACACCACGCGACCGCCATCCGCGCTCAGCGCCACAC
>JAGNNB010000503.1 GCA_017990865.1 Lysobacteraceae bacterium | reverse complement strand
AATTTCATCAGCAGGCTGCCGCGATTCATGCGCGCATCCGCCACGGTAGGGCGTCGAGATCGACATTGCCGCCCGACAGCACGATACCGACGCGTTTGCCGGCGAAGCGCGCGGGCTGGGCGAGCACGGCCGCCAGACCTATCGCGCCGGAGGGTTCGACCACGAGTTTCAAGCGTTCCCACAGCAGCCGCATCGCGGCGATGGTCTGCGCATCGTCGGCCAGCAGAATGCCGTCGGCGTGGCGCTGCAACAGCGCGAGCGTGCGCGGCGCGAGTTGGCCGCGCAATCCGTCGCAGACGGTGTCGGCGACGCGATCGACGATGCAATGGCCTGCTTGCAGCGAGGCGTGCGCATCGGCGGCGCCGGTCGGTTCCGCGCCCCACACCGCCATCTCGGGGCGTAGCGCGCGCGCGGTGAGCGCGGTACCGGAAAGCAAACCGCCGCCGCCGACCGGCACGACGATCGCATCCAGATCCTCGCGTTCGCGCAGCAGTTCCAATGCGGCCGTGCCTTGGCCGGCGATCACATGGACGTTATCGAAGGGATGGATCAACACCGCGCCGGTCTCGGCGATCAAGGCTTCGGTCGCCGCATTGCGCGCGGCCATCGTCGGCGCGCAGCGTACGATCGTCGCGCCCGCATCGGCGATGGCCGCGAGTTTCACCGCGGGCGCGCCCTCGGGCACGACGACGGTCAGCGCGATGCCGCGCAGCTTGCAGGCCAAGGCCAGCGCCGCACCGTGATTGCCCGAACTTTGCGTGACCGCGCCGCGCGCGGCGTCGGCATCGCTCAACGCGAACACCGCATTGCAGGCCCCACGGAATTTGAACGCGCCGACGCGCTGCAGATTCTCGCATTTGAAAAACAATGCGCAGCCGGCCAGCGCATCTAGCGAATGCGCGCGCAGCACCGGGGTGACGTGCGCGTGCGGCGCGATGCGAGCCGCCGCGGCGAGCACATCGACGAAGGCGGGCAGCGCGGGCAACGGCGTTTGCATGCGCGATATCGTAACAGCCGCAATCTCGGAACAGCCGTAATATCGTAAGAGCCGCGCTATCGTCACTGCCGACGACTTCGCGCCGCCGCCGCGGGCGTCGCGAGGTCGGTGGGACGCCGGCGAGGGGCTTCCCGCCGGCCGGTACGCGTCTTAAGTGGGGATTCAACGCCCGGGGCGGATGCTGCGCGGAAGGACGGAACGCCCGAGCGCTACAATCCGGCCGTATGGCGGGCCGTACGGCGCAACAGGGATTTCCGCGTCGCAGACATCAACCGCAAAACAGGGGTGCGTCATGTTCGGTCGAATCTCCAAGACATTCGTTCTCGCGATCGGGCTCGGCGCCGGCCTCAGCGGATGCGTCACCGTGTACGAATACGGCGGCGATGCCTACGAAGACGGTTACTACGTCGAGCCGTCGATCGATCGCTACGATTATGGTTACGACTACGGCAATGCGTACGGCCCCTTCTACGGCCGTTATTACAGCCCGTACTACGACGGCTTCGGCTACCGCAGCCACGGCAGTTGGTTCGGCAACATCGGTTACAGCTTCGGCGACGGCGCTTTCGGCGCGTACGGTTTCCCGTATTGGTATTTCGGATACGGCTACGGTTACGGCCATGGGTATCCCTACGACCGGTATTACCATCGCCCATATCGCGGCAATTACGGTAACCACGGCAACCCCGGCGGTCATCGTCCACCTTCGCACCGCCCGCCCGGCGGCGAACATCGTCCGCCGCAACAACGTCCGCCGGGCGAACACCGCCCGCCGCGCGTGGTCGACCGCGAAACGCCGCCGTGGCGGCGTCTGCAGGACGTCGCCCGCCCTGCGCCCGAGACCAACAGCGCGCCGCGAACGCTGAACGGCTCGATGCCGCGCGTGCGCCCGCAGCCGGCGACGCAGGCGCGTCCGTATGCGGCGACCTCATCGCCATCGCAACCCGGCACTCCGTCGCATAATTCATCGCCACCCCCGCCGCGGTCGACGCCGATGCAGCCGCGACGTTTCGAGCAACGTCAGGATTCGCCCGCGTACACACCACCGCCTGCGCCATCGCCGCCGCGCAGAGAGCGACCGAATGCGTCAGAACGAGAAATCCGTCGCGAACCGAGGTGACAAAAACGCTTGCCAACAGACAAAATTGGTCGCAAGCTAGCTCCGCATGACCGGCTGCGTCGGATTGCGACGTAATCGGGTACAGAATCGCCGACCCCGGCGGGGAATTCCGGATCCCCCCTGTTCCGCATCTCCGTCGGGTGTCGGCACCTCTTTTGCGAAACACGTCGCACTTTTCAGAACGACACGCAAAAAGAAGGGGTCGAATGTCCCCCGACATTCGACCCCTGGCTACCTCAACGCGCACGTGGCCAGCCCTGTTCCACCCCGGCCTACGCTTTCGCGCATGCCGCGCTGAGTGCCCTTTAGGTAAAGCATGGAGCGTGCCAACATCGGCGCGCTCTTTTTGTTTTTGGGCTTCGCGCGCTGCGTTATGGCGAAAAACGCCCGCGAAATGTGCGGTTTTTCGATGCCGGTCACATGCGTTCATGTTTGCGGCGGATGCGCGCGCGTAACGATGCGTACGACACTCGCACGCGCGTCGCATTCGAACCCGTCATCGAACTCGCGCTCGAATCCACACGGCCGCGATGGCATCGCGCGCGCCCTGCGGCGAAAATAAGCGACCGACGACGGTCGCGTCCGCACGGCGACGCTTCCGCAAGACAGGCAAACGCATGAACGATTTCTACAGTTTCGACGTCATCGTGATCGGCGGCGGCCACGCCGGCACCGAGGCCGCGCTCGCGTCCGCGCG
>JAGNNB010000073.1 GCA_017990865.1 Lysobacteraceae bacterium | reverse complement strand
TGTCCGGCGAACCGCTGATGGCGAAATCCACGTCGGTGCTGCGCATGTTGCGCACGCGCTTGCCGGAGAACATTCCCTTGATCGGCGTGGGCGGCATCCTCACCGGCGCCGACGCGGTGAAGAAAATGGCCGCGGGCGCGAGTCTGGTGCAGATATACACCGGCTTGATCTATCGCGGACCCGCGCTCATCGACGAATGTCTGGACGCGATTCGCCGCCGCAAGGAAGCGCCGAGCCGCGGCCATTTGCCGCCGATGCGCGGATGAGCGTTCGCCGCACGCCCGACGCCTCGCTGCGCACGCGCAATACCTTCGGCATCGACGCGCGCGCTGGCGCGCTGATCGAAACCGACGACGCCGCCGATCTACCTGCGCTGTTCGCGAGCGCATTCGCCGACGCATCGCCGCTGGTGCTCGGCGGCGGCAGCAATTTGTTGCTGGTCGATGGCCCGAAACTCGCGCTGCGTCTGGATACGCAGGACATTCGCGTTCTCGGCGCCCGCGACGATGTCGCGATCGTCCGCGCCGATGCCGGCGTGGAATGGCATCGCCTGGTAATGTGGTCGCTCGAACAGGGGTTCGCGGGATTGGAGAATCTCGCGCTGATCCCCGGCACCGTCGGCGCCGCGCCGATCCAGAACATCGGCGCCTACGGCGTGGAAGTGGGCGAGCGCATCCACGCCGTGGACGCGTTCGACCGCGCGACCGGCGCATGGCGGCGCTTTTCCGCGAGCGAATGCGCGTTCGCGTATCGCGACAGCGTATTCAAGCGAGAACTCGACCGCGTTTTGATCGTCGCGGTGGAATTCGCGCTGCCGACCGCGCGCAGCGTCGGCGCGGCGGGACTGAAGATCGACTACGCCGGCATTCGCGAGGCGATGGGACTGGCCGCCGAGGCGCGCGACGGCTACACCGCACTCGATGTGGCCGACGCCGTGATCCGCTTGCGTCGCAGCAAACTGCCCGACCCTGCGGTCGTCGGCAATGCCGGCAGTTTCTTCAAGAACCCCATCGTGCCCGCATCGCTCGCCGACGCTTTGAAAGCGGCGCATGCGACGCTGCCGGTATTCTCCGGCGGCGCCGAACATCTGCGCAAACTGTCGGCGGCGTGGTTGATCGACGCCTGCGGCTGGAAAGGCCGACGTTTCGGCGCCAGCGGCGATGCTGGCGTGTCCGACAAACACGCGCTGGTGCTGGTGAATCACGGCCGCGCGACCGGCGCGGAGTTGCTGGCGCTGGCGCGCGAAATCGCCGCGAGCGTGGATGCGCGCTTCGGCGTGGCGATCGAACCGGAGCCGCGCATCGTCGGTGCGGCGTGGTGAGTCGCGGCGCGAGGCCATGAGCGCGATGCCATGAGTGCGTCCCGCGCGAACGGAGCCGCATGAACGGGATCGTCGCCCTCGTTCGCCGCCCGGCGCCGACTTTGGCGCAATGCTGCGAACTGACGTTTCTCGAACGCGAGGCAATCGATTTCGACGTAGCCGAACGTCAGCACGCGGCGTATCGCGATGCGCTGGCATCGGCCGGCGCGCGCACGATCGTGTTGGATGCCATCGCCTCCGCGCCCGACAGCGTGTTCGTCGAAGATACGGCGGTGGTATTAGACGAAGTCGCGATCCTCGCGAACCCGGGCGTGGATTCGCGTCGACGCGAACCGGACTTCATCGCCGCGCCGCTGTCGACGCATCGTCGATGCATCGAACGCATCGCGGCGCCTGGCACGCTGGAAGGCGGCGACGTGCTGGTCGTCGGCGATACGCTGTACGTCGGGCTGAGCGGACGCAGCAATCGCGAGGGCCTCGAACAACTCGCGTCAATCGCGCGCCGCTACGGCTATGCGACGGTGCCGGTGCGCGTCCACGGCAGCCTGCATCTGAAAACCGCCTGCACCGCGCTGGACGCCACGACCGTCCTGCTCAATCCCGCGTGGGTGGAAGCGACGGCGTTCGATGCATTCGAACGTATCGAAATCGCCGACGACGAGCCGTTCGCCGCGAACCTGTTGCCGATCGGTGCGACGCTGCTGGCGAACGCGGCGTTCCAGCGCACGCTCGCACGCGTTCGTGCGCACGCCGAGCGTGCGGGCTTGCGCGTCCACGCCGTCGATATTTCGGAGTTCGGCAAAGCCGAGGCGGGGCTCACCTGCATGAGCCTGGTCTTCGCGGCCGGCCTCTCCGATGCCGGCGCGCACGAGATCGACAAGGCCAGCGCGGCCCATCGGACATCGTCATGAACGACGCGCGCGGCCAACCGATGCGTGCGGCGCTGTTGATGTTCGGCAGCACGATGTTTTTCGGCGCGATGACGGTGGCGATCCGGCTAGCGTCGGAAACGCTGCACGCTTTCGAAATCGCATTCTTCCGCAATTTCTTCGGTTTGATGATCGCGCTGCCGCTGCTGCTGCGGCACGGCCCGGGTTTGCTGAAAACCGCGCGATTGCCGCGTTACGTCTTTCGCTGCGCGATCGGCATCGCGTCGATGCTCGCCGGGTTTTGGGCGATCGGCCACTTGCCGTTGGCGCAGGCGGTGGCGTTGTCGTATTCGAGTCCGATCTTCGTCACCATCGCCGCTGTGATTCTGCTGCACGAACGCGTGCGCGCGCGACGTTGGGCCGCCGTGGCGCTGGGCTTCGTCGGCGTGCTGGTCATCGTGCGTCCCGGCACCGACTCCTTCAGCGCGGGCACCTTGATCGCGTTGCTCGCGGCGGTGCTCAGCGGCGTGGTGTCGATCCAGATCAAACAACTGTCCGCCACCGAACCGGCGGATCGCATCGTCTTGCTCACCACATTGCTGTGGGTGCCAATGTCGTTGGCGCCGGCATTGACGGTGTGGGAATGGCCGCAAGGCATCGCGTGGGTGTGGGTGATCGCCGCGGGTGCGATGGGTACCGGTGGACACATGCTGTGGACGCGCGCGTTGAAATTGGGCGATGTCTCGGCGCTGACGCCGATCACCTTCATGCAACTGCCGTTGGTCGCAGCAGCCGGTTGGTGGTTGTTCCGCGAACCGGTGGACCGCTGGACCGCGATCGGCGCGGGCGTGATCTTCGCCGCCAACGCCTACATCGCGCATCGCGAGGCGCGATTGGCCCGACGCGCCGCGACCCATGCGCCGGTGGAAGCGGCCAAACCCGGCGAGTGACGCGTGCGCCGCGATGCGTCGGACGCATCGACCGCGCGAACGAGGCCGGATACCGCACCGAATGCCGTCGTTATTCAAATGACGCGGCCTCGCTTGTATAGTTCACGCGGCGCCGCGCACGACCGGAAGCCCGAGCGTCCAACGGGGGCTGGACGATTCATTCACCGCAGCAGGAAGCCTCCGCCATGGACACCGCCTCTCGCCCGTCGCCCTACCGACGCTTCGTCGACGGTTTGAATCGCGCGACGCAGACCCAGGACGAGATATTGGCGCGTCTGATCGCGCGCGGTCGCGACACCGCGTTCGGTCGCGAGCACGGCTTCGATCGCATCGACAGTCTGGCCGACTTCCGCGCGCGCGTGCCCTTGCGCCGCTATGAGGATTTGCGCCCTTACGTCGATCGCATCGTCGCAGGCGAACGCGACGTGCTGTTTACCGGCGATGTTTTCCGCTTCATTTCCAGCAGCGGCAGCACCGCCGGTCGCGCGAAAGTATTGCCGCTACCGCGCGCGTATTTCGCGGAAGCCTTCAATCCGTTTTACATGGCGTATCTGGAAGGCGTGACGCGCGCGTATCCGGGATTCGCGGCCAGTCGCGATCTCACCGTGAATTTCAAATGGGATCCGCTGCGCGACACTTCGGTGCTCGCCAGCGGCGTGCCGCATGTCGGTTTGAGCCAAGTGAACTTGGCGAACGAGTTCGGCAGCGAGGCGCTGCTGGAACCGGGCACGACCGGCCCTTGGGCCACGGTGCCGGCGGACATTCCCGCGGATCTCGATCGTTTGTACTTCCGTCTGCGCATGGCGGCGGGTCACGACATCCGTCAGTTCGTCGGCATCAACCCGGCTATCCTCGCCGCGGTGCCGCATGTGCTCGACATCAATGCCGAACGCTTGTTCGCCGACATCGCCGCCGGGACGTTCGCGGGCCGTCCGATCGCGACACCCGACCCCGCGTTGGCCGCGCAGCTCGCCGACCTTCGCGCCGCGCGCGGGCGCCTGCTGCCGGTGGATGTCTGGCCGCACGTCGAACGTTTGATCTGCTGGGACGAAGGCATCGCCGGCGTGTATCTGCCGCAAGCGGTCGAAGACTATGGCGCCGATGTCGCGGTGGTGCCGGCGCCGCTGGCCGCCTCCGAAGCGCCGCTGGCGCTGCATCTGTTGCCCGACGACGTGCGCGGCGTGGTGGCCTACAACGCCGCATTCTTCGAATTCCTCGATGTGCAGAACGGCGCGAACCAAACGCCGTTGCGGCTGGACGAATTGCGCGAAGGCGCCAGCTACGCGGTGGTGGTCACGCAGGCCGGGGGCTTCTGCCGCTACGTGCTGGGCGATTTGCTCGACGTCACCGGCCGCGCTGGCACGGTGCCGACGGTGGCTTACGCCGGACGCATGACGCCGACCGCAGCCGTGCCCGAGTCGGCGCTGTTGAGCTTCATGCGCCGTCACGGCGACGCGCACGGCCTGCGTTTGCGCAATTTCACTTTCGTGCCTACCGCAAGCGGCGCGCTCGATCTGCTGTTCGCCTGCGACGATGCGCAAGCCGCCGATGCCTCCGAAGCGGCCTTGCGCGAAGGCTATGCCGCGGACGTGGCGTTGGCCGGCGCGCTGTTGGGCGATGTACGGCGCGTGCCGCCCGAATACTTCACCGCGCAATGGTGCGACCGGGTCGCCGCCGGTTTGCGTCCGCCGCAAGCGAAGGACCGCATCGTGAGTCCAGCGCCATGACGCTCTTCGTGATCGGCATCGTCGCCTGCTTTCTCTTCGGCGACATCCTGCGCCGTTTCGGCGCGACCGCCGAGGTCTCGCGCAAGTCCGTGCACGTCACCACCTGCACGATGATCGCGGCGTTTCCGCTGTTCGATATCGGTTACCGCGAACTCATGCTGATCGCCGGCGGCAGTTTCCTGTCGATCGCGCTGCTGCGCACCACGGTGTTGATGCGCTCGATCATGGCGGTGGAGCGCACGTCCTACGGCGATCTGTTGCTGCCGTTGTCGCTGGTGATCGCGACGTGGATGGACTTTTCCTATCCCGCATTCCTCGCCGCCTATCTGGTGCTGGGCTTCTCCGATACGTTGGCGAGTTTGGTCGGCGGCGCTTACGGTCGTCGCCGCTACACCCTGCTCGGCCACACCAAGTCTCACGTCGGCAGCGCGGCGTTTTTCTTCTCCGCGTTCGCCATCATCGCGGCGGTGGCCATGTACGCGGGCGGACCGATACCGATACCCACGGCCTTGCTGATCGGCGTCGCCGTGGGCGCGCTGTTGACGCTGGTCGAAGCGTTTTCGCACAAAGGCACGGACAATTTGTTCGTACCGTTGATCGCGGCGACAGTGCTGAACCTGTGGTTGCCGGCGTGAATCTCGCTTTCGCCGCATGCCTTGCGTGATGCCATGACCCACGATTCGACGACATCGAAGATCTTGGTGGTGATCGGGCCGTCGGGCGTCGGCAAAAGCACCTTGTTCGCGCAACTGCGGCAGGAAGGCGCCGTGCGTTTGGTGCCCACCTGGACCACGCGCAAACCCCGGCATTACGAGGACCCGGCCAACGCCGATCACGTGTTCGTCGACGAGAACGAATTCGCGGCGCGGGAACGCGACGGGTTTTTTCTGGAAACCGTGCAATTGTTCGGCCTGGAAGCGCGTTACGGTCTGCCGCGCGAAGCACTGGAAGACGACGGCAAGAGCATCCGCACGCTGATGCTGCGAGCGATGCTGCTGGAGCGCATCGCCCGCTATTTTCCCGCGCATATCGTCTATCAAGTCGAAGCGCCGCGCGAGCGGGTCGAAGCCCATTTGCGCGCGCGTCTCGAGCGCGACGGCGACATCGGCTCGCGGCTCGCCAATTTCGAGGACGAATTGCAGTCCGGACGACGTTTGGCGGATCGCATCATCGACAACGGCGACGCGCCGGAGCGGGCGCAGGCGCAGTTGCGCGCGTGGTTGCGTGAGGATTTCGCCCGCGGCGACGGCACGCCATGAGCAGGCCATGAGTACGTCATGAGCACGCTATACGCCCCGGTCGGCATCACCCCGACCAAACCACTCACGCCATCGCATCTCAAAGGCGCGCTGCTGCTGGATTTCATGCAGCGCTTCGAAGGTTTGTTTTCGCCCGGCGCGATCTGGCACAACCGTCGCCCCTGGGACATCTCGCTGCAGACCATTCGCTTCTGGGATTATCTCGATCGCGAACACGTCGGCGTCGACTTCGGCGTCATGGACGAGGGCGATATTGGCGCGCTCTACATCGAGTGCCACCGCAACGGCACGCTGCCCACCGCCGATCGCGTCGCCGCGTACGCGCACCGTATCGAAGCCGAAGGCTACGTACACGCGGCATCGCGTCGCATTCTCGATCTCTGGGGCGAAGTATTTCTCGCGCTCGGTCTCGCCCGAGACGCGTTATTCCATTCGGCGCCTTTCGGTCTCGATCAAGACGCGGTGCTGGCGCGATTGAGCGCGCACGACATGGTGCTGGATCAGCGCCGTTTCGGCGGCGGCGTGTATCTCGATCTCACCGACGAAGCGCGCCCGCTGCGCGTGCTGATCTCGGAACAGGGCCTGCCGAACTACATCCTCGCGATCCTGCGCGATCTGCTCGACTGCGCGCCGCATCACGACCGAATCTGTCTGTATCACGACGCCAACATCCAACGCGACTACGAGGCGTTGACGCGGGTATTCGAGCGGCTGGGCATGCATTGCCGCCGCGTCGGGTTTACGCGCGTACCGGTGGAAGGGTTGGTGCTGAGCGCCAAACAGGGCGGTTGGGAGCACTACACCGGCGCGCGCTTGCTGAAGCGCGTCGCCGGCGGCGCCAGCGGCCCGGAAATCCGGCTGGGGTTCCGTCTCTACTTCCTGCATGCGCTGGGTCTGCGCCAACCGGACAACTATTCCGACGCGGGACTCGGCGAATGTCTGGAACGCGCGCGACGCCTGCTCGCCGCGCACGAGCCCGCTCCGCCGACGGCCGCGGATCGGGTCGCGCTGGAGAAGCTGATGAAGCGCGACGGCAGCGCGAATGTCTACGGCGCGCTCGCGGTGCTGGATCAGAAAAAGGCCTCGCCCGGGCTGCGCGATGCGGTGATGCGATGTCTGCTGTGATCGACCTGTTGCTCGAGCGTTTGACGGCCCGGCGCTTGGCGACGGCGGCGCGCGCGGCCGAGGAAACGACAGCGCGCCGCACGCTGTTCGTGGTGGTGCGCGAACCCGATCTGCAGGCCTTGGCGCGCGGTCTCGCGCGCCTGCTGGCGCTGACCGCCGCCGAGGAACGCGCGGCGTGGCTGGCGAATTTCACCAAGGTGCGTTTGTTCGCGGGGCATCCCGGCCGTGCCGCTGTGGCGCCGCTGCTGCGCTGCGTCGAGTCGGATGTTCTGGGCTTCGCCCTGGTCGATGCCGAAGCGCGTCATCCGCGCCTGGCGGATCTGTTGGTGCCGCTGCGGACCCGCGAAGGCCCCGCGCCGGACACCGAGCTGGAAGTGACTTGGGACGATGGCGAGGGGCGCTGGGAATTGGAGATCGACGCGACCGGGCTCGACTGGCCGCGCTATCTGGTGCACGTGCTGCATCTGCTGGCCGAGGCGGCATTGGGCGATCCCGGCTTCGGGGGGCGCATCGCCCTGCTGCACCGCGCTTCTCCGCCCGTCTGCGACGAAACGGTGGCGCAACTGCGGCTGGATCTCGACGCATCGCCTCCCGCATGCCGCGCGACCCTGAGGCCCCGGCGAGCGGCGGAACGCGGCTGAGGATCGCGCCGGCAGGCGCGCATTTCGCAGCGCTTTAGGGCCGCTCCGATGCGGACATCGGCATCGCGACCGTTCGTCGCGACTTGCTGCGCTGCGATCCCCTCGCGATCGAGGCTGGGCTATCCTGACGGCGGTCCGATTCGTCGCGCAGGTATCGAAACCGTCCCACACCGGGCACCGTTTCGCGAACGTATAGGACTACGCCTCCCTGGCACGGGAATTCGCGTCCATCGTCCATCAGCCCTTTCAGGAGTTCACGCATGGCTGTCACTGTCCGTACACCGGTCGTTCTCGCGACCGCGATCGCAACCATCCTTATCGCCGCTCCGGCCCACGCCGAACTCGGCGATTACACCACGTGGCAAACGCTGGTGAATTTGGTGTCGCCGCCGAAAGCCGACAACAAAGTCACCGCCGCGCAGCGCACCGGCGACTACCCGATGCTCGCCAATCCTGCCGGTTTCGCCGACGGCTTCAGTCCCGGCGCTTACAACCAGTGGCAGACGATCCAATTCGCCCCGCAAACCGGCGCGGTCTGCGGCAACGGGTCGCCCTACAAAATCTTCGTCAATCGCGTGCCGCATACGCGCAACACCATCGTCTACATGGAAGGCGGCGGCGCGTGCTGGGATTACGCCAGTTGCAGCGGGCAGACCGGCATTCGCGGCGCGCGCAATCCGAACGGCATCCCCGACAACTACATGAGCTTGCTCAACCCGGGCGCCAGCCTGGTCAGCCCGTTCATGACCCGCATCAGCCCGTTCGATGCGGTGAAGACCCAGCAGTGGAACATGATCTACATCCCCTACTGCACGGGCGATATCTACAGCGGCGACAAGGTCGCGGTCTACAACGATCCCACCGGCATCAAACCGCCGCTGGTGTGGCACCACAACGGCCTGCGCAACGTGCGCGCGGCGGTGGGTTGGCTGAAGGACAATTTGCCCAAGCCCACGCAAATGCTCTCCACCGGCTGCAGCGCCGGCGGCGCGGGCAGTTTGACGAACTACGGCCCGCTGCGCCGCGATCTGGCGCCGACCCGCGGCTTCCTGATCAACGACTCCGGCCCGATCTTCGACAATCCGATCGGCTCCGATCCGGCGCAGTATCCGTCCTCGCATTTGCAGACGCTGATCCGCCAATCCTGGGGCTTGGATCGTGCCGGCGGCCCGCTGTCCTATCTCTCCAGCACCCTGCCGCAGTTCAACAGCAACCAGATCGGCACCCTGTACAACGCGCTGTCGGCGCGCTATCCGTCCGATCGTATGGGCCATACCCATTTCTGGAAGGATCTGAACTACTCGTCGTATTCCTACGAGCGCTTCTATCCGGAAATCCAGAACGCGCCGAATCAAGCCACGAAAGAAGCCTTGATCCACGCCCGTTGGAATATCGACACCCAGCGCTTGTCGTCCAAACTCAACGGATTGGGTAACTTCGGCGGTTACTTCCCGCAGTACCGCGCCGTCAACGAAAGCCACTGCACCACCGTGGTCGATTTCAAGAACGGCGACATCCAGAGCATGAGCCTGGAGCTGAAGCACTTCATCGACAGCGTGTTGGTGGGCTCCGGCAACGTGCTCGACGCCTCGGAAACCAGCGACGTGGCCGACCGCGCCAAACCGTTCAACCTGCTCTACTGGACCGTCGACCAACTGCTGTAAGCTTCGAAACGTCCCCATCTGCGAGGCCCGGCGACGGGCCTCGCGCACAAGAGCCCTCATGAAGAGCAGCAAATTCAAAACCCAACTCTCGGGCACCGTGATGGGCATCGCATCCATTTGTCTGATCGGCATCGTGGTCTATTCGAAGCAGAAGACGAAGGAAGCGGAGAATGCCAACGCCATCGCGAGCGCAGTGGCGAGCGCGACCGGCAAAACGAGCGTCAGCGGGAAAACGACGACGCCCGAGCAAATGTTTCGGCGGCATATCGATTTCGAGCGCGATGTGCGCGGATTCGCCCGCGACCAGCAAGGCTGGAGCCCGGCGGAGCGTCAACGGCGCGCGCAAGACTTGGCGTTGCGCATCGAAGAACGCGAGAAAAGCCGGTATCTCAACGCCGGCGAAGCCTTGAAACTGAAAATAATGCTGATCCGCGCCACCGAACTGGACGAAAAAAAGCAGACCGAAAGAATCGCCAATCTGGCGCTTCAGTACCAGACCGAAGCCGAACGTCAGCAAGCGGCGTTCGTCGATTCGCAAAAGCGCGACCCGCGTTTCCAGGCCTACAAGTCGCGCGAAGCGCAGATCGTCGCGGAAGTAGCCACGATGGGCAGTTTCCCGGGCGGCATGTCGCGCGACGAATACCTGCGGCAGCGCTTGATGGAAGCGCGCGCCGCGATCTACTACGCGCCGCCGACGGGTACGCAAGCGTCTGATCCGAACCGGCCGCCGACGCCTTAACCCGCTCGTCGAAACAGCCAAGAACCTCTTCAAACACCATCTCCTCCCCTTGCGCGCAGCACAGG
>JAGNNB010000502.1 GCA_017990865.1 Lysobacteraceae bacterium | reverse complement strand
GTGATCATCATCGGGTTGGTCGGCCGCTCCATGCGCAACCAAGCGGTGTCCACCTTCGACATGGATTCGCGCCGGGCGCGTTTACGCGGCGTCTGTGCTTCTTCGGTCATAGCCCCTCCTCTGCGCAGCAGTGAATCACGCTGCGCCCGCCACGGTCAACGCGGCGGCGATCCGCGAATCGTCCAGGCGCCGCTGCGCGACCCGACTTGCGCGACCGATCAGCCCGCTTCGCCGTTGGCGTCGTCGTCGCCGATCCGACGATACGCCTGCAACGCCGCGGCGCGGCCGCGCGCGAGATCGACGATCGGCATCCGCGGGTACTCCGGGGCATGGCGCGCGAGGGTAAGCGGATCGGTCCAGGGCGCGAAACGCAACGGTAGGGGCAAACGCGCCAATTCCGGCACCCAGCGCGCGATGTAGGCGCCGTCCGGATCGAATTTCTCCGCCTGCGTCACCGGGTTGAAGATGCGGAAATACGGTGCGGCGTCGGCGCCGGTGCCGCCGATCCACTGCCAGCCCAGCGTGTTGTTGGCCAAGTCCGCATCGACCAGCGTGTCCCAGAACCAGCGCGCGCCCTCACGCCAGTGGTAACGGATGTGCTTGCACAGATAACTGCCGACGATCATCCGCACGCGGTTGTGCATCCACCCGGTCTGCCATAACTGACGCATGCCGGCATCGACGATCGGCACGCCGGTGCGGCCCTGGCACCACGCCTCGCGCGTCGCGGACTGCACGCGCGCCCAAGGGAAATCGGCGAAACGCGGGTTGAGATTCTGTTCCGGCGTGAACGGGAAGTGATGCAGCAGGTGATAACCGAACTCGCGCCAACCCAGTTGCCGGATGAAACCGTCGATCTCGGCCACCGACGCGGCGCCGACCGAGCCGCGCAAGGTCTGCAGGGTTTCGACGATCCGCCACGGTGCGATTTCGCCGTGATGCAGATGCGGCGACAGCATCGATGTACCGGCGCGATCCGGGCGGTCGCGATCGTTGCGATACGCATGCAGGGCGCCTTCGGCGAAAACCTCAAGCGCGGTCAACGCACCGGCTTCGCCTGGCTGCCAATGCGACCAGAAGCCTGCGTCCCAACGCGGCGTGGGCTGCAATTGCAGCGAATCCAAATCGACGCCGTGCGGGCCGTCGTCCGACTTCGGCCACGTCGCCGGCGCCTGCTGCGGCGGCGGCAGACGCAGCGCGACCGAAGCCGCTTTCCAAAACGGGGTGAAGACTTTGTACGGCCCGCCCTGCTTGGTCGCCAGTTGCCAGGGTTCGATCAACAAACCGCCGTTGAAACTGTCCGCGCGCAGGCCTTGCTCGCGCAGCGTGGCCTTGATGACGGTGTCGCGCTTCTCGATGGCCGGCTCGTAACGCCGATTCCAAAACACCGCCTCGGCATCGCAGGCGGCGGCGAGCGTCTGCAGCGTCTGCAATGTCGGGCCGTGAAAGAAACGCAAGCGTGTACCGCGTCGCCGCAGATCGGCATCCAAGGCCTGCAACGAGCGATGCCGCCACGCGCGCACCGCGGCGCCGGGCGCCCAGCCGCCTTCTTCTTCCGGCGCGTGGATATAGATGGGAATCGGCGCATAACCGCCATCCAAAGCGGCCTGCAGCGCAGGGTGATCGCCGAGGCGCAAATCGTTGCGGAACCAAACGAGTGCGTTAGCCATCAATTCCCCCTCTGCTTCGGTTCGTCGCGATAGGCGGCGCCTTCCGATGCGCGTGAAAACGTGTGTAACGTAAATGCAGCGTCCATGTCGTGATGCGATGCGAAACGATTGCGCAGCTTATCTCGACAGCGCCCATATCGCGAGCCATACCAAGGTCGATCGTGTTTTGCCGCGGCATGGCGTGTCGTGTCGTGTCGTGCAATGACGCGAGACATCACATCGTAGGCGAAGCGTCGGCCGCGGGCACGACGACGATACAGTCAATCCGTACGCGCGCCGCCGCGATACTCGCGCGGGATGCGATCGTTCAGACCGACCAGAATTTCGTAGGGAATGGTGCCGGCATCGAGCGCCACGTCTTCGCAACGGATTCGCGCATCGCCTTGAGCGCCGATCAACACCGCTTCGTCTTCGTTGTAAGCGGTGCCGTCCGCGCCGATATCGACCATGAATTGATCCATGCAGATACGACCGACGATGGGATAGCGGCGGCCGCGAATCAGCACCGCGCCGCGCGACGACAGCGAACGCGGATAACCGTCGCCGTAACCGATGGGCAAGGTGACCACGCGGGTATTTCGCGAAGGCGCCCACGTCGCGCCATAGCTGACCGGGTGCCCGGCTTCGACCACTTTGAAATACACCACCTGCGACACCAGCGACAACGCCGGGCGCAGATCGACCGTGGGCCGCGATGCGGGATCGGGCAGCACGCCGTAGAGCGCGATGCCCGGTCGTACCATGTCCAAGTGCGTCTGCGGGAAATGCAGCACGCCGCCGGAGTTGGCCAGATGCCGCAGCGGCATCGACGCGCCGATCCGCTCGAAATGCGCGCAGGCGTCGAGGAAGCGCTGCAACTGTTGCGCAGTCATCGGCGACTCGGGGTCGTCGGCGCAGGCCAGATGCGAATAGACGCCTTTGACCTCGCACCACGGCGACGCTACCGCCGCTTCGATGAAGGGCCCGGCGCTGTAGCTATGCACGCCAATCCGCTCCATGCCGGTGTCGATCTTCAAATGCACGGTCGCTTTCCGGCCCAGGGATTCGGCCGCGACCTCGACCTGACGCAGCTTGCTCAGCGAGGACACCGTGATTTCCAGATCGTGGGCGATGAACTGCGCCGCCTGCGGCCCGAAAATGCCGCCCAGCACCA
>JAGNNB010000072.1 GCA_017990865.1 Lysobacteraceae bacterium | reverse complement strand
CCAGGAAATGCAATTGCCCAGCGTCGAAGCGGTAAACGACGTGCGCGTGACGAGATTTCTAGGCCGCATCTCCGACACGATGGCGCAGGACAGCAGCAGCGGCGGCGAATTGGGTTTCTATCGCGAATTGATCGAACGTTACGAACGCGAGCACAACGTGCCCGCGATCGAAATCGCCGCCGCGCTGGCGAAGCTGGTGCAGGGCGATACGCCGCTGTTGTTGGCGCCCGAGCGCGCACGCGAACCGCAAGCCGCTTTCGCCGAGGGGCGCGAATACGCCCAGCGCGCGCAGCGCAACGGCGCGCGCGACGAACGTGCGGGGCGACCGGAGCGGACTGAACGGCCGGCGCGTTCCGATCGCGCTGAACGACCGGAGCGGACCGAACGTCCGGAGCGGAACGAACGGTCCGAGCGACCGGGCGCAGACACGCGCGCGCCGCGACCGAAGAAAGACATGCCGGCGCGGTCGGCGCCGGAGCCGGGGATGGAGACGTACCGGATCGAAGTGGGGCATAGCCACGGGGTCAAACCCGGCAATATCGTCGGCGCGATCGCCAATGAGGCCGATCTCGACAGCAAATACATCGGACGGATCGATATTCACGACGAGCATTCGATTCTCGACCTGCCCGAAGGCATGCCGCGCCCGTTGTTGATGCACCTCAAGAAAGTACGCGTGGCCGGCCAGCCTTTGCGGTTGCAGAAAGTGGGCGACGACGACGGGCGCGCCCCGGTCGGCGGCGAACCGTCCTTCAAGCCGAAGAATTTCAAGCCGCGCGCCGCGGGCGCGCGCAACGCGGCCCCCGGCGCGGCGAAACCGCATCGGAAAGGGCCGTCTTCGCGAGGCGAGGGCAAGCCGCCGCGCAAATAAGCGTCGAGGCGATCCCGAAAACGTCGGCATTTCCGAACGAGTCGTGACGCGATTCGCACCATACGCCTACGCACGCATTGCGATGTCATATCGGAACCCCCACAATCTTGTCATGTCTGAGGAGAATTCCGCGTGATTGATCGTGCGACGATGGTTTCTTCCGCCAAACAGCACGCCGCGCAATTGCGGCAGCGTTGTGCGGAATTCGCCCAGCCCATCGCGGGCCGTGCGGTGTGGCAACTCGTCAACACCTTGGTTCCGTTCTTCGCGCTTTGGGGCGTCATGGCCTGGAGCGTGATCGCCGAATGGAACTACCTGTGGACGCTGCTGCTGGCCTTGCCGACCGCGGGCCTGTACGTGCGGGCCTTCATCATCCAGCACGACTGCGGGCACGGCTCGTTCTTCGCCAGTCAGCGCGCGAACGATATGGTCGGGCGCTGCCTGGGCGTGATCACGCTGTTCCCGTACGGTTACTGGAAAAAAACCCACGCGATCCACCACGGCACTTCGGGCAATTTGGATCGTCGCGAAATCGGCGATATCGCCACCTGGACCGTCGCCGAGTACCGTCAGCGCTCCTGGTTCATCCGCCTGTGCTATCGCTTCTACCGCAGCACCCCGGTGCTGTTGGGTATCGGCCCGATGTACCAGTTCGTGATCAAGCATCGCTTCCCCTTCGACATGCCGTTCGCATGGAAGAAGGAATGGCTGAGCGTGCTGCTGAATAATCTGGCGTTGGCGGTCGTCTTCGTCGCCCTTTGGTGGACCATCGGCTGGCATATCGCCTTGTTGGTGCATCTGCCGCTGGTGCTGATCGCGGGCACCGTGGGCGTGTGGTTGTTCTACGTCCAACACAATTTCGAAGGCGCCTATTGGGTGCGCGGCGAAGAGTGGAATTCGGTCGATGCCGCCGTCGCCGGCAGCTCGTTCTACGACTTGCCTCGGGTGATGCATTGGTTCACCGGCAACATCGCTTACCACCACATCCACCACCTCGCCAGCCGCATCCCCAACTACCGGTTGCGCGAAGCCTTCGAGTCCAGCCCCCTGCTGCAAATGGCCCCGCGCCTGACCTTCTGGTCCAGCCTGCGCTGCGTGCGGCTGAAACTGTGGGATGAGGACATGAAGCAACTGGTGGGATTCCCCAAGCGCGCCCAGGCTTAAACCGCGCCGATCGCAAGCGCGCAAGGCCGCCGCCAAACCCCGTATTCCGTCAGGCTCACGCCTTCCGTTGATTGAGGCATACTCCTCCGATCATCGGAAAAAGAGCCGACGATGCGTCTACGCGCATCGGAATGGGGGCGAGAATGATCATCCCGCAACACTGGGCGGAAGCGAGACTGCAGCACCGCGAACGCGGGCGGCAAATCACGATCCGCCGTTTCGGTTGGTCCGACGACAGCGTCGCGGCCGCGCAGGCGCACGCCGAAACCCGCGTGCGCGAGGCCATGGCGCGCGCGTTGGCCGGCGAAAAGCTGCCGCGACGCGAACGCCGCGCCGCTTACAACGGCAGCGAGGGCGTGCCGATCCGCGAGGAGATCGTCGAACGCGACGGCGAGACGGTGATCACCCGCAACGGTTACGGTGCCTTGTGTTTGAACACGCCGAACGTGTTGTTCGCGGATATCGATTTCGACGAGAAGGCCGGGTGCCGAGCGGTCTTGGTGGCGATGCTGCTGTTGGGGTTCGCGGTCGGCATCGCGATGCGGCAAGCGTTCGATCTGAGTCTGGCGCGGGCGGTCCTGATCGGCGTCGTCGTGGCGATTCTGTTCGGCGATGGCACCGTTCGCGTGTGGCGGCGGGCGTTTTCCGCGCTGCAGGGCGGTCAAGAGGGCCGCGCCAGCAAGCGCATCGCGCGATTCGTCGCGCAGCATCCGCAGTGGCGCGTCCGCTTATATCGCACGCCCGCGGGCATGCGCTTGCTGGCGTTGCATCGTACGTTCGATCCGCGCGAGTCCGATGTCGTGCACGCGTTCTCGGCCTTGGGCGTCGATTCCACCTATGCGCGCATGTGCCACAACCAGAATTGCTTCCGCGCGCGGCTCACGCCCAAGCCGTGGCGGTTGGGGATGCCGCGGCTGCGCGCGCCGTATTCCGCGGTGTGGCAAAGCCAACACGCCGATCTGCCTGCGCGACGCGAATGGATCGAGACCTACGGGCGCGCGTCCGAGGGCTATGCCGCTTGCCGCTATATCGAAACGCTCGGCGTCGGGGCCGTGGACGCGAGCGCCGATCGCGTGCGCGAACTGCACGATCTGATGTGCTCGGCCGAGCGCGAATTGCCGCTGGCCTGACGCCGCCAAGGACGCGCTGACTCAAGCTGTCGACCGACACCGTCTCCGACCGTTCGTCGGAGAGTGCGTCTTGCCGGTTGCCAATAATTCCATATTTCTGGAAATATAGAACCATGGATCACGTCGCCACCATCGCCGCACTCAAAGCACTCAGCCAAGAACACCGGTTGGCCGCTTTCCGCGCCCTCGTCGCCGCGGGCGAGGGGGGCTTGGCGGTCGGCGAATTGCGCGAGATTGTGGCCGTGCCTGCCGCCACGCTCACCGCGCATCTGAACGTGCTGCGTAACGCGGGCCTGGTGCTCGATCGCCGCGAAGGCCGTTCGATCCGCGTCCGCGCCGACTACGCGCGCATGACCGCGTTGCTGGCGTATCTAACCGAAAACTGTTGCGCCGGCGCCGCGGGCGCTTGCGAAACCCCTACCGACTGCTGTTGAGCGGTCGCCGACGAGGAATCTCCGATGAAACGTTTCCATGTGCATGTCTCCGTTCGCGACTTGGACGAAAGCGTTCGCTTCTATTCCCAACTCTTCGCCGCGCGACCGAGCGTGCGCGAATCCGAGTACGCCAAATGGATGCTCGAAGACCCGCGCGTGAATTTCGCGATTTCCACGCGCAGCGGCGCGCCCGGCATCGATCATTTGGGTATCCAAGCGGAAAACGCCGAGGAATTGGCGGAATTGGGCGTGCGTTTGGACGCGGCGGGCCAAGCGGTGGTGCCGGAGGCCGGCGCGGAATGCTGTCATGCGCGTTCCGATAAATTCTGGACGCAAGATCCGCAGGGCACGCGCTGGGAGACGTTCCACACGGTCGGCAGCATCGCGACCTATCACGGCGCGAGCGGCGCCTGCGAGATGAGTTCGGCGCGCGCGGCGGATTTGAACGCGCTCGCCGCAGGCGCCGAGGCATCCGCCGGCGAGACGTCGTGTTGCGACGCCTCCACGCCGCAAGGCGTGTGCTGCGCGCCGAAAACCGACCGTCCCGCGGATGCGCCGTGCTGCGGCCCCGTCGTCGCGGCGGCGAAAAAAGTCGGTTGCGCCTTGTCCGGCTGCGGCGACAGTCGATAACGCAACGCATCGCATCGCATCGCTTTGCTCCACACCACACCACACCACACCACATTGCACCCGCCAACCGAACATCGAGGACATCATCCATGAGCGAAGGCTCCGACAGCGCACGCCCCTACAACGTGCTGGTGCTGTGCACCGGCAATTCCGCGCGCAGCGTGATAGGCGAAGCCCTGTTCAACGTGCTGGGCAAAGGGCGTTTCGTCGCTTACAGCGCCGGCAGTCGACCGAGCGGCGCGATTCAACCGATGGCGGCCGAATTGGCGGCCGGACTGGGTTACGACGTTTCGAAACTGCGCAGCAAGTCCTGGGACGAATTCGAGCGTCCGGATGCGCCGCAGATGGATATCGTCATCACCGTCTGCGACAACGCGGCGGGCGAGGCGTGCCCGGTGTGGCTAGGTTCGCCGATGACCGCGCATTGGGGCGTGGACGACCCGGCTGCGGTGGAGGGCGACGAATCCGCGCGTCGCCATGCCTACATGAAAGCGTTCTCGGCATTGCGTCGTCGCGTCGAATTGCTGCTGGCGTTGCCGGTCGAAAAGCTCGAACGATTGGTCGTGCAACAGCATCTGCGCGAGATCGGTGCGAATGAGCGGGCGAACGACAGCGCCAACGAATCGGCGCGCGACGCATGACCAGCGCGGGTTCGGTGCATCAAGATGCCACGCCTGCGCGTGCGGCGTCGCGCGCGCTCGCTGCCGAATTTCTCGGCACCGCCGCACTGCTCGCCATCGTGGTGGGCAGCGGCATCATGGGCGAGCGTTTGGCGCAAGGGAACGACGCGATCGCGCTATTGGCCAATGCCGCGGCGACGGCAGGTGGCTTGTATGTCCTGATCGTCGCGCTCGGCCCGCTCTCCGGCGCGCATTTCAATCCGGTGGTGAGCGCAGCGATGCGTCTGCGCGGCGAGCGTTTGCCGGCGCCGCTGTTCGCGTACATCGCGACGCAAGCGATCGCCGCGATCGTCGGCGTTGCGGTCGCGCACGCGATGTTCGGCGAAGCCTTATGGCAGCCGGGCGACCACGTGCGCACCGGCGCCGCGCAATGGTTCAGCGAAGCGGTCGCGACCTTCGGTTTGCTGACGACGATTTTCTTCGGCGTACGGCATCGCCCGCAGGCGGTACCGGCCCTGGTCGCCGCGTATATTTTCGCGGCGTATTGGTTCACCGCCAGCACCTCGTTCGCCAATCCCGCGGTGACGCTGGCGCGCGCCTTCACGCAGACGTTCGCCGGTATTCGCTTTGCGGACGTTGGCGGCTTCGTGTTGGCCCAATGCGCAGGCGCGCTTGCGGCGATGGCGTTCGCTCGAGCGCTGATCGAGCCCGACGCGAACGCGAAGCAAATCTAAGCGGCGATGCTCGGCGACGAATCATGTAGGCGACGCAGCGCAGTCGACGAAAGCGCGCAATCGAATTCGATCGCCGGGTCGAAGGATCGGCGTCAGGCTTCGATCACATCGATGACCGTGTCGCCACCGGGGCCGCGCAGCGTGACGCGCTGTCCCGCGCGGATTTTGCAGGTCTTGCGCGATTCGATCGCGCCGTCGACACGCACCGCGCCGCTGGCGACCAGATGCTTGCCGGCGCCGCCGCTATCGCAGAGCCCGCTGAGTTTGAGCAATTGGTGCAGTTCGACATGGTCGCGGTCGAGTTCGAAACGCAGATGGGACATGAGGGTACGCACGGGCGCCGAAGAGGCTTCGGGCGTAGCATAGCCGCCCGAGCGGCTGCTGACACCCGCTGTCAGCAACCTCGACGCAGACTGTCGCTTCCCAACTGGAGACCTCACATGCTCGCTTACACAACGCTCGGCACCGCGGACCTCGCCCGTGCCGCCGCTTTCTACGATGCGGTGCTCGCCGAACTCGGCGCCAAACGTTTTATGGAAGAACCCGACTACTTCATCGCCTGGGGCAACAGCAAGGACGGTGCGGGCTTGGGCATTACCTATCCTTTCAACAAGGAAAAGGCGACCGTCGGCAACGGCACGATGGTGGCCTTGAACGCGACCAGCCGCGAACAGGTCGATCGCGTGTACGCGAAAGCGCTGGCACTGGGCGGTACCGACGAAGGCGCGCCCGGTCAACGTTCTCCGGGCTTCTACGCCGGGTATTTCCGCGACCTCGACGGCAACAAACTCAATTGCTGCTACATGGGCGAGTGAACGATTCCGTTGCGTGATGGCGCGCATCGCTGCTGACGCGCCCTGTCAGCAGCGGTACCGCATGCTGCGGCTTCCTTCACCGCTACCGAACGAGGTCGCTATGCAGCATGCTCATCGAAACGCTTTGAATTGGTTCGAAATTCCCGTCGCCGACATGGATCGCGCGCAAGGCTTCTACGAAATCGTGCTCGACGCGCCGCTGCGACGCGAAGCGATGGGGCCGGCGACGACGCTCGCGGTATTTCCCTACGACCAAGCCGGTGTCGGCGGTTGTCTGTTCGCCGCCGAAGGCGTTCGCCCCAGCGCCGATGGCGCCATCGTCTATCTCAATGCGGGCGATTCGCTCGATGTCGCGTTGGATCGCGTGCGCGCGGCCGGCGGGCGCATCGTGTTGCCGCGCACGGAGTTGCCCGAAGGCATGGGTTGCTTCGCGCATTTCGCCGATAGCGAAGGCAATCGCGTCGGTCTGCACGCATCGGCATGACCCGCGCAGCGACGACGCGATCGTCGGTTGGAGTTTGACGCCATGCGTCGCGCCGATCGTTTGTTCCGCATCGTCCAGATCGTTCGTGGCCGTCGCTTGACGACGGCCGCGTTCCTCGCCGAGCGCATGGACGTGTCTTTGCGCTCGATTTACCGCGATATCGCCGCGCTGCAAGCGCAGGGCGTGCCGATCGAAGGCGAGGCCGGCGTCGGTTATCGCATGCGCAACGGTTACGAATTGCCGCCGCTGATGTTCTCCACGCGCGAAGCGCAGGCGCTGGTGGCGAGCGTGCGATTGGCGCAGTCGCGAATTGATACCGAACTGGCGGCGCGTGCCGAAGACGCGTTGTCGAAGATTCTCGCGGTGCTGTCGACGGACGACCGCGCGGCCGCGGAGCGCCTGTCGATCTACGCGCCAGCCGTTCGCCCGGACACACCGACGCGTTTGCGACTCGCGCAATTGCGGAACGCCACCGATCTGCGCTTCAAGCTAAGGCTGGAATACGTCGATTTGAGCGATGCCGAGAGTCGCCGCGTGGTGCGGCCGTTGGCCTGCTTTTTCTGGGGCGAGGTGTGGACGCTCGCGGCGTGGTGCGAAACCCGCGAGGATTTCCGCAATTTCCGGGTCGATCGCATCCGTTCGCTGGATGTTTTGGACGAACGCTTTCGCGACGAGCCTGGGCGCACGCTGGCCGATTTGTTTCGTCGATACGATTGCGAGGGCGGTTGTTGATTGGATAAGTTGCGTTTCCAGCGATGGATGTGTAACTCAGGATTGGCTCAAGTCTTGCCGCTGGCGAGCTTAAGCCTGTTCAAAATCTCAGAAGAGGCATGCGCCGGGCGCATTTACCGAGCGGATCGGCGGCTCTTCGCCGGTACCTTCCTTCATCCCTCTCCCCGCCGTGCGGGGAGAGGGTGGCCGAATGCCGGGTGAGGGGCGCCTTTCTCGTACGGCTTGATGCGCCCGGGTGGAAGCACGCGAATCAAGCGTACCGCCTGCCCCTCATCCGGCGCGTTGCGCCACCTTCTCCCCGCTTGCGGGGAGAAGGGAAAAGGCAAGTTTCCCGCTTGCGGGGAGAAGGAAAAGAACACGCACCGCTTGCGGGGAGAAGGGGGGCGACACCCCCGCTGGAAGATTTTGAACAGGCTCTAAGATCAAGTGCTCTCGCGCTTGCGCGCGGCCTGCTTTTCTTTTGCTCGTGCACTGCGCGCGCAGGAGCGCGCGCGAACGCCGCCGGCGGCCCGAAGGGCGAGCGCCAGGATGGCGTGAGTCAAAGAAAAGCAGGCAAAAGAAAACACTTTTCCCCGACAAATCAATCCCGCAGCCGAATCGCTATCGAAAAACGGCGGGCGTCCTGCCCGCCGCCCGATGGGTCTGGAAATATCCTTGTGGCTTGCTGCTATACGAGGTCAAAAACCCGCAACCGCTTAAACCGAAAATGCTCTAGCGCCACTCGATCTTCAACGCTGTACCGCGCCAGGACAGCGTGGCGCCGTCGCGGGTGATTCGCTGCACCACGACATCGCCGATCACGTCGCCTTCGCGCAGGCGTTGGCCGTCGAGAATCACGAACCGTTGCGCCGGGGCGTCGTGCCACATGTGCATGCTGAGTTTCAGCGGCGGAAGCTGTTTGCGGGTGTCGGCGTCGAGATCACCGAGCGCCATCGGCGCATCGTTGCCGGGACTGCGAAACGCCGGCGGCGATGCGGTTTCGGTCGTCGCCGCGACCGTCGTGGTGTCTTGCGACGCGATCGGCGCCGTCACGGGTTTGGGCTGCGCGGGGATCGACGGTGTTGCGACGGAAGGCGCGATCGGCGTTGCGCGGGTTGCCGTACTAGTCGCGGGTACCACGGGCTGCGCCACGACCGGCGCTCGATCGGCTTGCGTCGTCGCTGCCGTTGCCGCTGCGTTCGGAGCATCGAGTGGCCTATCGAGCGGCGAAGCCAGCGTTTTCGAAGCGGTATCGCTATCGATATCCGCATTCGTGCCGACCGTGTCGGCGGCGGAAGTATCGATAGTCGTCGCATCGACAACGCTCGCGTCGCCCGCCGCGTTTCGCGTATCTGTTGCTGACGGCGCCGTCGCCATCCGCGTCATCAGCCACAACGCGACCGCCAGCGCGCCGATGCCCAGTCCGGGTATCCCGATGAGCATCCACACCGGCCATCGCGTCCGCGCGCGCGATGCGGGCGCGCGATCGTGCATCTCGGCGAACAATTCCGGCGCCTGATGGCGGCGGCGGGCGGCTTCGGATTTGCGTAGGGCGTCGAGAATGATCGACATCGTTCACTCCGCGACGGAAGTTGTGGGAGCGGTAGCTGGCGAAACAGAATCAGGCCGACTCGAAGCAGGCAGACTCGAATTGGGCAGAACCGACAAGCGCACGCCCGCGCGGCTCGCGGCGAGCGCGAACAGCGTTTCCGGATGCAGCGCGCCGTCGACCGGCCAGCCGTATCGCGTTTGGAATGCGCGCAATGTCGCGTCTAGATCGCCACCGCGCGCGTCATTGGGCAGATGCGCGCGCACCCACTCGCGCGCGGCCGGCTCGCCTGCGGCGTAGCGCGCTTCCAAGCGTTCGGGCGACGGCCAAATCGCCAGAAATTCGCCGTTCCACACGCTCGACAACGCGACGCGATCCACGTCGAGCACGCGACCATCGAGCGAGAGCCGAACGCGACGATCGTTCGCGCCGATCAAGCGCGCCCAAGCCGCGTGGGGTTCTGTGCGCAGCCGCAACAAGACCGGGCGATCGATCCGCAGCAGTTGATCAAGAGTGGCGCGGCTGCGCAGGCAGCGCCAACCGGGCGCCGGCACGGCAGGGCAGGCATCAGCCGACACTTCGCGCAATGCGGCGGGCGCGTTCCAGCCGGCGAGCAGCGGCGACCATTCCCGCGTCGGTTTGGCGGAAGCCGCGCGCAGCGCCTGCAGCAAAGCGTCGGCGCCGATGACGTCGCTGCTGCGGTTCGCCGTTGTCGCCGTTGTCGCCGTATTTGCGGAGGCTGTCGAAGGCGAGACCGACGACGGCGCAGGATTCAGCGGCTTCGTATTCGTCGACGGCGCGTCGGTCGCATCCTGCGTGCGCGTCGGCGAATCCGATGCCGGCAGGCGCGTCAACGCGAACGCGAATGCGGCGATCGCTGCGGCCAGACCCGCGAACTGCAGCCAGTAACGCTTGCGCGGCGCGGCGTCCGCGGCGGTCGGCGCAAGCGCTTCGTCGGCGGCGCGATCGATGGTTTTGCCGTCGATGCTCAACAAATCGTGCGCGAAGCCGGCGAGCAGGGCGCGTTCGGCGACGACGTTGATCAAACGCGGCACGCCGCCGCTGCGACGATGCACGCGGCGCACGGCCTCGGACGAAAACGGGAACCGGCGCGCGCCCGCGGTGGTGAGCCGATGGCGCAGATACGCATCGGTGCCTGCTTCGTCCAGCGGCGGCAAGTGATAGCGTGCGGTGATGCGCTGCGCCAGTTGCCGCAGTTCCGGCCGCATCAGCATCTCGCGCAATTCGGGTTGGCCGATCA
>JAGNNB010000501.1 GCA_017990865.1 Lysobacteraceae bacterium | reverse complement strand
CCAGCATCGGCACGGTCTGGAAATAACTGTCGCCGTTGCCGGGCTTCAAACCCATGCGCTCGAATTGCGCTTGCAGATACGCGACCGTTTTGTCCTCGCCCGGCGTGCCCGGGCCGCGGCCTTCGAAGTCGTCCGAGGCCAGGACACGCACGTGTTCGCCGAAATCGGCGGCCTCGATCGCGTCCTTGAACGCGAACGCGGGAGCGGGCGAATCGGCGGGGCCGGGTGCCGCGGTCGGCGTCGCGGCGTCAGGCTTACAGGCGCTCAGCGCGGCGACGGCGAGAAGGGAGAGCGCGAACGCCCTGGGGCGTGCGCGAGGCGCGGAAAAGGCTGCGGGCATGGCGGCGTCCAATCGAGCGGAAGCGTCGAGTGTAAAGCCTGCCGCGGCGCAGGATGGCGACGCCCGAGCGACCGCCGTGCGGGAGCCCGGTTTCGTCGCCGCCCGGGGATCACTCTTTCGGTGCGGTCGCGCCGTCGTAGCGGACCGGCGTCGCACCGGTCACCTGACCGATCTTGGCGCTGCTGTGAACATAAAGATTCACCTCGCGCTTGAACACCAGCGCGCCTTCCACCACCGCGTCCTGGGCGATGATGATCCGCGGCTTGCGCTTGCTGCCGAAGCTCACCGGGCTCCAGTTGCCGTTCGGTTTTTCGACCGTGATCCCGCCGCGCACATGCGAACCGATGCCGACGGTGATATCGCCGTTCACGGTTTGGATATTGCCTTGCAGGTCCGTATCGACCAAACCGATCGCGCCGTTCACGGTTTCGACGTTCTTGGCGATCTCGCCGCCGCGATCGACGAATATGCTGCCGTTCACGGTTTCGATACCGCCGATGCGGGCGCGCTGCCCGAGCCGAATGTCGCCGTTGACGGTTCCGAGACGGCCCGCCTGCACGTTGTCGTCCGCCTCGATGCCGCCGTTCACGGCGTCGGTGTCGCCGACCTGCGCGCCGCTTTCCAGATGCACGCCGCCGTTGACGGTGGAGATTTCATCGGCCTTGGCGCCGGCTTCGACCCGAACACTGCCGTTGACCGTGCTCAGATCGCCGTAGCTTTCGCCGGCATGGGCGGTGATGCTGCCCATCACCTTGTCGACGTCTTTACCGCCGGCATGGGCGACAGGGAAAGCGAACACGGCCGCGACGGCGAGCGCGCAGGCGAACGAAAGACGAGTCTGGGACATGGTGGACCTCATGGCGTTGGGAGGGGGTTCCCGTACCCGCTAGGATGCGACCGTATGGGTACAATCGCATCTATCCGAAGTCACGTAGCCGAACGTCATGCCCCCGAAGCCCGCCAAACCCGTGGTGCTGTTGATTCTGGACGGTTGGGGCCACCGCGAGGATCCGACGGACAACGCCTTGGCGCTTGCGAATATCCCGAATTGGCGGCGATTGTGGGCCGAACGCCCGCATACGCTGATCCACACCGAAGGCCGCCATGTCGGTTTGCCGGACGGGCAAATGGGCAATTCCGAGGTCGGCCACATGAATCTCGGCGCCGGGCGCATCGTGTATCAAGACCTCACGCGGATCGATGCGGCGATCGAAGACGGCAGTTTTTTCGCCAATGCCGAACTGCGCGCCGTCTGCGCCGCGGCCAAAGTCGGCGGCGGCACACTGCACCTCATGGGGCTGATGTCGCCGGGCGGCGTGCATAGCCACGAAAGCCACATCTTCGCGATGTTGGACTTGGCCGCGCGCGAAGGCGTGCCGCGGGTCGCGGTGCATGCCTTTCTCGACGGCCGCGATATGCCGCCCCGTTCGGCGGAGCCGAGCCTGCGCGCGCTGCAAGCCCGATGCGATGCCGTGGGCAACGCGCGGATCGCCACCGTCGGCGGCCGTTATTTCGCGATGGATCGCGACAAGCGCTGGGATCGCCTGCGCAAGGCGTGGGACGCGATCGTCGATGCGCAGGCCGAACGGCACGCGCCGGATGCGCTGACGGCGCTGCGCGATGCCTATGCCCGCGGCGAAAACGACGAATTCGTCGCTCCGACCGTGCTCGACGGCGCCGCGCCCGTGCGCGATGGCGATGCGTTCGTGTTCATGAATTTCCGCGCCGACCGCGCGCGGCAGATCACCGCGGCCTTCGTCGCGCCCGATTTCGATGGCTTCGCCGCGCAGGAGCCGCCCGCGCGTCGTCCAGCCTTGTCGCGTTTCGTGTGCTTGACCGAATACGACGCGAAGCTGCCGGCGCCGGTCGCCTTCGGTGCGGACGACCTGCGCAACACCTTCGGCGACTGGTTGGCCGCGCACGGCAAGACCCAACTGCGCATCGCCGAAACCGAGAAATACGCGCACGTCACCTTCTTCTTCAGCGGTGGGCGCGAAGACCCGTACGAGGGCGAGGAACGCATTCTGGTGCCCAGCCCGCGCGTCGCGACCTACGACCTGCAGCCGGAAATGAGCTGCCCGGAAGTCACCGAGAAATTGACGGCCGCCATTCGCTCCGGCCGTTTCGATGCGGTGATCTGCAATTTGGCCAATCCCGACATGGTCGGGCACACCGGCGATTTGCAGGCCGCGATCGAAGCCGCCGAAGCGGTGGACGTGGCGATCGGCGCGGTGGACGCTGCGGTGCGCGAGGTCGGCGGTGCGCTGCTGATCACCGCCGATCACGGCAATCTGGAAATGATGCGCGACCCCGAGACCGGTCAGCCGCATACCTCGCACACGGTCGGGCCTGTGCCGTTCATTTACGTCGGTTACGAGGCCAAGGCCGAGCATGCGCAATTGCGCAGCGGCGGCGCGCTGCGCGATGTGGCGCCAACGATGCTGGCTTTGCTCGGTTTGCCGCAGCCGCAGGAGATGACCGGCCGCAGTTTGCTGGCGG
>JAGNNB010000500.1 GCA_017990865.1 Lysobacteraceae bacterium | reverse complement strand
GGCGCCGAAAGGCGATTTCCGATCGAACCTGCATCGCGGCGGCACCGCCGAAGCCGTGGCGCCCAGCGACGACGAGCGCGCGATCGCGGTCCGCGCCGCCCAGGTGCTGGGGCTGGGCGTGGCCGGGGTGGACCTGATCCGCGCCCGGCGCGGTCCGTTGGTGCTGGAGGTCAATTCATCGCCCGGGCTGGAAGGCATCGAGGCGGCGACGGGCGTCGATGTCGCCGGCAAAATCATCGATTACGCGGCCAAAGTCGCCTAACTCCCCTTTTTTTCGGAATTCGATTTCCTGCCCGGGACAGACTCGCCGGAACGGCCCGTTTCAGCGCTGCGCCGAACGGCGAATGCGTCTAACTTCCGATAAAAGTAAGAAAATCGAATCGATCATGCGGCTATCTTCGTCTTTCGATTGAACCGAGCAGCCGCCGGCCTCGCAGTGTCATCTGTCTTTAACGAGCCTTTAATCGCGGGCGTCGTAGCGTGTCCGGGCCGATCTCTGCCGATCCATCCCTCGTCAGGACCCTGCAGAAACCGGTAATCGGGGTAACACCCATTGTTGGGCCCGGGCGATTCGCGTCGCCCGGGCCGTTTTTTCTGGAAGGCCGCCTGGTTCGGCGCGAACGAACACGATCGAGCGCGATCCAGACCGATTCGACGCGCTGCCGCGATCCCATCTCGGTCGATTTCGTCGGTTCGAGGCGCCTTCGCCGCGATGCGGGCACTGCCCTTTCGCGTCGCCGGATGTCTGCGGAAGCCGTCCAACCCGCACGCCGACGCTGACGCGGGCGGCGTTCCTTTGCATAATCGTCACGATCCGTCGCGGATGCTGCCGCGGGCCGGGGAACCGGCCGAACTTCTCCCGGTCACAGCATGACCTCCGAGAACCGATTTTCAGGACATCTCTCTCCATGCGCATACTTGTGATCGAAGACAACCAGGACATCGCCGCCAATCTGGGCGACTATCTCGAAGACCGCGGCCATACCGTGGACTTCGCCGCCGACGGCATCACCGGCTTGCATCTGGCGATCGTCCACGACTTCGACGCGATCGTGCTCGATCTGAACCTGCCCGGCATGGACGGCCTGGAAGTCTGTCGCAAACTGCGCGCCGAAGCGCGCAAACAGACGCCGGTACTGATGCTGACCGCGCGCGACAGCTTGGACAACAAGATCGCGGGGTTCGATTCCGGCGCCGACGACTATCTGATCAAGCCTTTCGCGTTGCAGGAAGTGGAAGTGCGATTGAACGCGTTGTCGCGTCGCGGCCGCGGCGCGCAAACCCGGGTCTTGGACGTCGGCGACCTGGAATACAACCTCGACACCCTGGAAGTGCGGCGGCAAAGCAAATTGCTGCAGCTCAATCCGACCGCGCTGAAGATTCTGCAAGCGCTGATGGAAGCCTCGCCCGCGGTGGTCACGCGTCAGGAATTGGAAACCCGCGTCTGGGGCGAAGAACTGCCCGATTCTGACAGCCTGCGCGTGCATATCCACGGCCTGCGCGCAGTGGTCGATAAGCCGTTCGAAGTGCCGCTGATCCAAACCCGCCACGGCATCGGTTATCGCATCGCCGCACCCGATGTCTCCAGTTGAACCGTCGCCGCCCGCACGTCCGCGGCGCAAACGCACCACCTATCGGCGGCGCCTGCGCAGCCGCATCATCCTGTCGTTCTTTTTGCTGGGTTTTGGGCTGACCTCGCTGATCGCGGCCAGCACGGTGTATCTGCGCAATCGCGTCGAGAACCAGGTGATCGCCGCGGCGTTGACCAAGAACAACGATGCGTTCGCCGACGGCTTCTACCGCGATCCGAACACGTTCGGCATCCAGTTCGAGAAAATTCAAGGCCGCCAGTTCAGCACGCGCAAAACCGATCGCGTGCCCGAGGCCTGGCGCGATTTGCCCAACGGCGTGCATGAGATCGCCGAAACCGATCCGCTGACCGGCGCGCAGCGCGTCTACAAATTGGCGGTGCGCAAAGACGCCGAGTACTGGTTTTTTCTCGCCTACGACATCGCCGAGGAGCGCGAGAGCAAAGCGCGCTTGAACCGCGCGCTGATGCTGAGCGTCTTCGTCTTCACGCTGCTGTCGCTGCTGGTCGGCTGGTGGGCGGCCGCGCGCGTGATGAGTCCGGTGACGGAACTCGCGCAGCGTTTGCGTCGCTCGGGACGCAGCGCGGAACCCGAAGCGCTCGCCACGCATTTCGCCGAAGACGAAGTGGGCGAGTTGGCGAAAGCGCTGGACGATTACTCCGCGCGGCTCACCGATGTGGTCAAACGCGACCGCGAATTCAACGCCGACGTCAGCCACGAATTGCGCACGCCGCTGGCGGTGATTCGCGGCGCGGTGGAGTTGATGTTGGACAGGCCCGAGATCGACGGCAAAACCCGTTCGCGCCTGCAGCGCGTGCAGCGCGCGGAACAACAGTGCACGGATTTGATCAGCGCATTGTTGTTGCTCTCGCGCAACGAACGCGGCCACGGCAACACCGATGTCGGCAAAGTCGCCGAACAATTGCTGGACGCGCATCGCGGACAGCTCGGCGGAAAACCGATCGAACTAGCGCTCGACCGCGGCCCGAGCGCGCTGATCGTCGACGCGCCCGAATCAGCGGTCGTCGTGGCCTTGAATAATTTGATCGGCAACGCCGTGAAATACACGCAGGAAGGTTCGGTCACGGTGCGCTTGCACGACCGCACCGTCGACGTGATCGACACCGGCCCCGGCCTCAGCGCCGAAGACGCCGCGCGCTTGTTCGAACGCGGTTATCGCGGCAGTCACGCCGAACACACGCAAGGCGGCGGCATCGGTCTGTCGATCGTGCGTCGCCTCTGCGTGCTCTACGGC
>JAGNNB010000071.1 GCA_017990865.1 Lysobacteraceae bacterium | reverse complement strand
GCGAAGACGAACGTGCCGTTGGCGAGCCCGGCGAACGCGCGCGACTGCAGCGTCGAGGTACCGATCTCGTCGTAGCTGAGCGCGCGGAACAATTCGCCGAAGCCGTGCATTTCCTTGTCGAGCAGCGGCAACAGCGCTTCGGGCGTGGAGTCGCGGCCGGTGAAGCCGGTGCCGCCGGTGACCAGAATGCCGTCGGCGGCGGGGTCGGCGATCCACTGCGAGACCTGCGCGCGCAGCCGGTATTTGTCGTCGGGCAACAGCGCGCGGTCGTGGAGCCGATGCCCGGCCTCGGCGAGCGCGGCGGCGAGGTAGTCGCCGGAGCTGTCCTCGGCGAGGGTGCGCGTGTCGGAGACGGTCAGCACGCAGAGGGAAAGCGGGATGAAATCGGGGGCTGCGGTCATGGCCGGCAGGGTAGCCGTCGCCGCTTGCGGGCGCAAACCATCGTCTAGCAGGTTATTGAAAAACGATCTTCCTGATCGTTTTTCAAGTCGCGAGTCCGGCACATGTCCGGACTCGCTCCCGACGAATCAAGCGCTTACGCGCTCGGTTCGTCGTCGCAGCCCTCCATGGCTGCGCTAGCAGGCTGTTTTTCAACAGCCTGCTAGGCCTAAGCGCGATCGCCGGTCAACGGCAGATGGAACCGGAACGTGTCCTGGTAGAACGCCCAGCCCTGCGCCCGATACAGCGATTGCGCCGACAGGTTGTCCGGTGTGGTTTCCAGTTCGAGCCGAATCGCGCCGCGGCTGCGACCGAACGCGGCCGCGGCGTGAAGCAAGGCTTCGCCGACGCCGCGACGGCGGGCGTGCGCGGCGACGTAAAGGTCGTTGAGAACGTAGACCCGCGCGACGCGCACCGACGAGAACGTCGGATACAACTGGGTGAAGCCGAGCGGGGCGCCCGTCGGCACGTCGTTTCGCGCATCGTCGGCATCGAAAGCCAGGATGACCGTGGACTCGCCGTTCGCGAGCCGCTCGCGCAGAAATTCGCGCGCAATGCCGACATCGTGCGACTGCGCATAGAACGCCCGGTAATCGGCGAACAGCGGCGCGAGGGCGTCGAGATCGTCGAGCGTGGCGATGCGGGTGACGATAGACGTGGCGGTGGGCATACGCTGCTCCGGTCGAGACGAAAGCATCCTAACGCGAACATGCCGGCCCCCCATAGGGTGCGCGTGCCGCGCACCGCTCTTTCGTCAGAGCGCGAGATTCGCAATGCATGCCGGCTAAGGTAATGCATAGAAAAAACGCTGTGCGGCACGCGCACCGCTCTTTCGAACCGTCGCCATGATCACATGCGACGATCGACATGCGACGGCCGGTAGGTTCTTCGAATCCTGCGCCGTGACGATAAGCCGGCGCGTGCCGCGCACCGCTCTTTCGAACCGCCGCTACGATCGCATGCAGCGATCGGCATGCTCTTCGAATCCTACGCCGTGACAAAAAACCGGTGCGCGACACGCGCACCCCGCGCAACCTCAAGCGCCGCGGGTGAGCTTCGCCAATTCGTCAGCCTGATGCTCGCGCGACAGCCGCTCGATCAACGCATCGAGGTCGCCTTCGATCACGTTGGGCAGGTCGTACAACGTCAGCCCTTCGACGCGATGGTCGGTGATGCGGCCTTGCGGGAAGTTGTAGGTGCGGATGCGCTGGCTGCGGTCGCCGCTGCCGACCTGCAGTTTGCGTTCCTGCGCCTGCGCGGCGTCGCGCTTGGCGGTTTCGGCTTCGATCAGCATCGCCTTCAAGCGTTTCATCGCTTTGTCGCGATTGGCGTGCTGGCTGCGCTCGGTTTGCGATTCCACCACCACGCCGCTGGGGACGTGGGTGATGCGGATCGCCGATTCGGTTTTGTTGACGTGCTGGCCGCCCGCGCCGGAAGAGCGGAAGGTGTCGACCTTCAAATCCGCCGGGTTGATGTCGATATCGATCTCGCCGGTTTCTTCGGCGATGATCGCCACCGTCGCCGCGGAGGTGTGGATGCGGCCCTGCGACTCGGTTTCCGGCACGCGCTGCACGCGATGGGTGCCGGATTCGAATTTGAGTTTGGAGTACGCGCCGCGGCCGTCGACGCGGGCGATGATTTCCTTGAAGCCGCCGTGTTCGCCAGGACTGGCGGATTCCACTTCGACTTTCCAACCCAGTCGCTCGGCGTAGCGCGTGTACATGCGGAACAGATCGCCCGCGAAGATCGCGGCTTCGTCGCCGCCGGTGCCGGCGCGCACTTCCAGATACAAACCGCCGTCGTCGCGCGGATCTTTCGGCACCAATTGCGCCATCAATTCGGCGTCGAGTTCGGCCAAACGCGCCTGCGCGGCGGCGATCTCTTCTTCCGCCAGTTCCGCGAGTTCGGGATCGCCGCGCATCGCTTCGGCGGCGGCCAGATCGGCGCGCGCCTTGCGCTCCGCGGCCAAGCCCATCGCGATCGGTTCGAGTTGCGAAAACTCGCGCATCAGCGCGCGATAGCGCGCGGCGTCCTCCACCGTGGACGGGTCGGCGAGCAGACGTTCGATTTCTTCGCGGCGTTCGGCCAGCGCTTCGAGCTTACGGCGCAGGGTCGGCGTCATCGCGAGGGCTGTCTTCTGCGGCGTGTTCGGGATGCAGTTGTCGATCGACCGCGTCGGCCAATGCGCTGTGAGGGAACATGCGCTCCGCCGCGCGCAGCACGTCGTGATCGCCGTTGAGCGCGGCGTCGCGCAGCGCGGCGGTGGGCGCGTGCAACAGCCGATTGGTAAGAGTATGCGCGAGTTGCTGCAGCACTTCGGCGGGGTCTTGCCCGGCGGCCAGCGCTTGACGCGCTTTGCGCAAGGTCTCGTCGCGAGCGGCATCGCCGTGCGCGCGCACGCGTTTGAGCGTGCCGTGATGCGCGCTGGCGGCCAGCACTTCGTGATAACGCGCGACCTGCAGATCGATGATGGCTTCGGCCGCATCCGCGGCTTCGCGGCGATTGCGCCGGTTCTCGTCGATGACCCGCTGCAGATCGTCAACGCCGTACAGAAACACGTCGCGCAGTTCGGCCACGTCGGGCGCGATGTCGCGCGGGACGGCCAAATCCATCAACAGCATCGGGCGATGGCGGCGGCCGCGCTGCGCGGCGGCGACTTGCGCTTTGCCCAGGATCGGTTCGCGGCTGGCGGTGGCGGAAAAGACGATATCCGCTTCGCCGAGATGACGTTCCAATTCGGTCAGCGGCAGCGCGACGCCGCCGTGGCGGCTCGCGAGTTCCTGCGCATGCGCCAGCGTGCGATTGGCGAACAGCAAACGCTTGGCGCTGGCCTGCGCCAGGTGCAGCGCGGTGAGTTCGATGGTTTCGCCTGCGCCGATCAGCAGAATCGTGCAATCGGAGGGGTGGGCGAAGGATTCTTCGGCCAAACGCACCGCGGCGGAGGCTACCGAGACCGGATTCGCGCCGATGCGGGTATCGGTGCGTGCGCGCTTGGCGGTGACGAAGGCCTGTTGGAACAGACGGTCCAGCCGGTGTCCCAACGCGCCGGCCCCGCGTGCGGCCGACCACGCCTGTTTCACTTGCCCGAGAATCTGCGGTTCGCCCAAAACCTGCGAGTCCAAACCGGTGGCGACGCGGAACAAATGCCGGACCGCACCATCGTCTTCGTGCAGATACAGGTAATCGCGAAGGCTGTCGGCGCTGTCCTGCGGATACGACGCCAACCATTGGATCAAACGTTTGCCGCGATCGACGGTGAGCGCGTACACCTCGGTGCGATTGCAGGTGGACAACAGCGCCACTTCCTCCACGCCCGGCAGCGCGCGCATGGCGTGCAGCGCGGTGGGCAGGGTGTCGTCGGCGAAAGCCACCCGTTCGCGCAGGGCGACCGGCGCGGTCTGGTGATTGATGCCGAGGGCGACGAGACGCGACATTTCGGAGCGAGTGGGGACAGGTGCGCTAAGCTGGCGACGGATTTTCCCATTTTAAGCGCCGATGTCGCCGATGCCCGCATTTTCGTTCCAAAACTCGTCTTCGACCCCGTGCGGAGGCCGCGGCCGAGCGCGCGCCGCGCTCGCGACATTGACGATGGCATGGGCCGGGCTGTGCGTCGCGCCGGTCTGGTCGGCCGATAGCGACGCCGGCGCTATGCCTACCGCCGCCGCGGCATCGACCAAGCCCGCCGCGCACGATCGCGACCCGCTGGCCGCGACCCTGGCCGGCGAGTACGCCCTGCAGGCCGGTAAGCTCGACGAAGCGGCGCGCTGGTATCTGCAAGCCGCCGAGCGCAGCCCGAAAGACGCCGATCTGGCCGAGCGTGCGGTCCGGGTCGCCCTGCTGGCCAAGGACGACACCCGCGCCGAAGCGGCGCTGCAGATTTGGCGCGCGAGCGCGCCCTTGTCGGCGGCGATGCGCAGCGCCGAGGCCACGCTGGCGCTGCGCCGAGACGACGAGCGCATCGCCAAGCGCGAGTTGGTCGCCCTCATCCGCATGAGTTCGTCCAACAAGAAGGACGACGAAAGCTGGCGCTACGCCTTGCTCGCGTTGGACGCCGGTTCCGGCAATCCCAAGCTCACCGGGAAAATGCTGGCGCATCTGGTCGATACCGGCGAGATTCCGAAACGCTTGTCGGCGTGGTTGGCGTTCGGCGAATTCGCGCAACAATTGCAGCGCCAGGACATCGCAGGAAAAGTCGTCGATCGCTTGATCGCGCTGTTCCCGGACGAGCCCGCGGTCGCGCTGCTGCACGCCAGCCAATTGCGCGAAACGGGCAAGCCGGAGGAAGCGCGCAAGGTGCTGGCCGGTTTGCAGACGACTTCGGCCCTGCTGCCGGAACTGAACATCGCGGTGGCGCGCGAATACAGCGCCATGGGCGATCACACCGCCGCCGCGGATTTGCTGGCGCGCGGGCCGCAGGACGACCGCACGTTCGCCATTCGCGCCTCGTTCCTCGCGCAGGCCGAAGATAGAATCGGCTTGGGCCGTTTGTACGACGAACTCAAACGCGACTCCGCCAGCCCCGACTCCGATCGCCGCTTGCTGCTGGGCCAAATCGCCGAATACCTCGAACGACACGCCGAAGCGCTGGAGTGGTACGCCGGCGTGCCCAGCGGTTCGCAGCGCTGGTTGGCGCGACTGCGTTCGGGCTCGGTGCTGCACAAACTCGGCCGTAAACCCGAAGCCTATGCGCGTCTGCGCGAATTGCAGAGCGACGGGGGCGCCGACGACGAAACCCGGCGCGATGCGTATCTGATGGAAGCGGAGTTGTACAAGGACGACGACAACGCTGCCGCCGAATTCGACACCTATGCGCGCGCGCTGGCGGCCTTCCCCGACGAATCCGCGGTGCTGTACTCGCGGGCGCTGATGTGGGAGCGTCGCGACGACATTCCGCGCGCCGAAGCGGACCTGCGCAAGATACTCGCCACCGACGCCGACGACGTCAACGCGCTCAATGCCTTGGGCTATACGCTCGCCGACCGCACCGATCGCTACAAAGAAGCCCTGGAGTTGATTTCGCGCGCTCTCGCCGCGGAGCCGGACAACGCGGCGATCATCGATAGTTATGGTTGGGTGTTGTATCGCCTGGGCCGCAACAAAGAAGCGCTGGTGGAATTGCGTCGCGCCTTCACCAAACAAAAAGACGCGGAAATCGGCGCGCATTTGGCCGAAGTGCTGTGGGTGATGGGCGAGAAAGAAGAAGCGCGGAAGTTCTTCGAGGACGCGCGCAAACTCGACCCGAAGAGCCGTTCGCTGCAGCGCGCGATCGAAAAGACCGGCGTGAAGCTGTCGCCGCTGCCGCCCGCCGCGACCGGCGACGCTAAAACGCCCTGATCGCTACGTGAGTCGAATGACGAGCCGTGTCGTGAACATTTCCTCGAACCGTGTCGCGCGTCGTATGCCGCGCGTTGTGCGCGCTTGGACCGCGACGTGTTTGATCGCGGGTTGCGCGCTGTCGCTCGGCGGCTGCGCCGGCGTTTCGACACGCTCGACGCCGCCGCCGCTGACGGGCGAGGCGTTGGCCGAACGCGTGAGCGCGCGCGACGCATGGATGTCCCAATTCGAAACGTGGTCGTTCTCCGGCCGCGCTGCGGTGCGCAAAGGCAAGCAGGGCGGCAATGGACGCATCGAATGGACCCAGCACGACGCGCGGCGTTACAGCGTGTCGCTGAGCGCGCCGGTGACGCGGCAGAGTTGGCGCCTGGACGGCGATCTGCATTCGGAAGCAGGGCGTTTGGAAGGTCTCGACGGCGGCCCGCGCGAAGGCGAATTCGCCGAAGAACTGCTGCGCGAGGCCACCGGCTGGGACGTGCCGTTGCAACAACTCGGTCGCTGGGTGCGGGGTGCGCCCGCCAGCGAAATGCCGGTCGAATCCATCGCCTACGACGCGCAGGGCCGACCCTCGCGCCTGCGCCAAGCGGGCTGGATGGTGCGTTATGTCGCTTGGCGCGCCGGCCCCGCCGGCCAGCCCGACTTGCCGACCGAAATCGAAGCCGAATCCGGCGACGCGCAGGTACGGCTGATCCTGGAAGAGTGGACCTTCGCCTCGCCATGAGCGCGACATCCCGATGACTGCCGTCGACGAGACCGGCTGGTCGTCCTGGCCGGCGCCGGCCAAGCTGAATCTGTTTTTGCGGATCGTCGGCCGCCGCGCCGACGGCTACCACGACTTGCAGACGGTCTTTCGGCTGCTGGACTGGGGCGACACGATCCGTTTGCGGGTGCGCGAAGACGGCCGCGTCGTGCGTCACGGCCCTTCCGCGGCCGGGGTGGCCGAGGCCGATGACCTCACCGTGCGCGCCGCGCTTTTGCTGCGAACGGAAGCGAACATCTCGCTGGGTGCCGATATCGCCATCGAAAAGCGCATTCCGCCCGGCGGCGGCTTCGGCGGCGGCTCGAGCGATGCCGCGACCGTCTTGCGCGCGCTGGACTGGCTTTGGGGCTGCGGGTTGGGCGAGGATCGGCTGGCCGGACTGGGGCTTCGCCTCGGTGCCGATGTGCCGGTGTTCGTCCGCGGGCGCAACGCCTGGGCCGAGGGTCGCGGCGAGCGCTTGACCCCGATCGACCTGCCGCCGGCCTGGTATTTGCTGGTCGAACCGGGGGTTCACGCCGCCACCGCGGCTTTGTTTCAAGCGCCTGAATTGACTCGAAATGCGCCAGCCGCGACAATAGCGAGCTTCGTTTCCGGCGCCGCGCTCGAGAATGCTTTCGAGCCGGTCCTGCGCCGCCGCGAACCCGCCGTCGAAGCGGCGTTCGCAGCGTTGACGCAAGCCTGCGACTCGACCGCGGTTCGCCCGCGGTTGACCGGCTCCGGCAGCGGCTGTTTCGTCGAATTCGCCGAACGCGAATCCGCCGAACGCGCACTCGCCCGATTGCCGACCGGCCTCACGGCCCGGATCGCAGCGGGCGCGGCGCGGTCGCCGCTGTTGGATGCGTTGGAGAGTGAAGCCGGGAATGGAGAATCGGGAATCGGGAATCGTTAGTGCCAAGGCAAGACGCAGCGCTTCGATCGATTTCAGATTTCGCATTCACGGTTTAATGGTTTGCTTCACCCGCCCCCGATGTTCGGGGGCAGCCAAGTCCGCAGGACTTGGCGGGGGTTTAGGAGGTACGGCGACATGTCCCCGAAGACGGAATCGCCAAGCTGACGAAAATCTCACCTGTTTTACCCGCCCCCGATGTTCGGGGGCAGCCAAGTCCGTAGGACTTGGCGGGGGTTTAGGAGGTACGGCGACATGTCCCCGAAGACGGAATCGCCAAGCCGCCAAAACCTCACCGAAGGGGCGTCGCCAAGTGGTTAAGGCACCGGGTTTTGATCCCGGCATTCGTAGGTTCGAATCCTTCCGCCCCTGCCATACCCAGCGTGTCGAGGACCGAACATCGCGCATCGTCGTTACGGCCTCACCGCCCACGACGCGACGCGATGGAATCGTTCCTCGCCACATCGGCCCAACCCGCCACGGTCAGAGCGAAGCGGATCACGCCATGCAGCAAGACGATCGCCAGTTGTTGATTTTCTCCGGCAACGCCAATCGGCCGCTCGCCGATGCCGTGTGTCGCGAGTTGGGTATCCGCCTGGGCAAGGCGCTGGTCTCCAAGTTCTCCGACGGCGAAGTGCAGGTCGAGATCGAGGAAAACGTGCGCCGCCAGGAAGTGTTCGTGGTGCAGTCGACCTGCGCGCCGAGCGGCGAACATCTGATGGAACTGCTGGTGATCATCGATGCGCTGAAGCGCGCGTCGGCGGCCATCGTCACCGCAGTGGTGCCGTATTTCGGTTACGCCCGCCAGGATCGCCGCCCGCGTTCGTCGCGGGTGCCGATCACGGCGAAGGTCGCGGCCAAGATGTTCACCGCGGCCGGCGCCGACGGCGTGTTGACGGTCGATCTGCATGCCGATCAGATTCAAGGGTTTTTCGATATCCCGGTCGATAACGTGTACTCGTCGCCGCTGCTGCTCGCCGATATCTGGCGCGCCTACGGCACGGACAATTTGATCGTGGTGTCGCCGGACGTCGGCGGCGTGGTGCGCGCCCGCGCGATCGCCAAACGCCTCGACGATGCGGAACTGGCGATCATCGACAAGCGCCGCCCGCGCGCCAACGTCGCCACGGTGATGAACATCATCGGCGACGTGTCCGGCAAGACCTGCGTCCTGGTGGACGACATCGTCGACACCGCCGGCACGCTCTGCGCGGCGGCGGCGGCGTTGAAGGCCCAGGGCGCGCAGCGGGTGATCGCCTACTGCACGCATCCGGTGCTGTCGGGGCCGGCGATCGACAACGTGAACAAATCGCAGCTCGACGAACTGGTGGTCACCGACACCATTCCGCTGTCGGAAGCCGCGCGCGGTTGCCCGCGCATCCGGCAACTGAGCGTCGCCGAACTGCTGGCGGAAACCATCCGCCGCGTGGCGTTCGGCGAATCGGTCAGTTCGTTGTACGTCGATTGAAGCCGGGAATGGGGAATGGTGAATCGGGAATCGTAAGCGCGTCGTAGAAGCCTCGGCTTCCGCCCTTAAAACGATTTCCCATTCTCGATTTCCGATTCCCATCCAAAAAACCTGACTTCCCTGGTCGCGGGGAAGTCGCATCGCCGCCGCGAGGCGGTTCATTCGCAACGAAAGTGAGTTATCTCCAATGGCTAAAACCCACGAAATCAAGGTCGAACGCCGCACGGACGAAGGGAAGGGTGCGAGCCGCCGTCTTCGCCATGCCGCCAAGATCCCCGCCATCGTCTACGGTGGCGAACTGAAGCCGGTCAGCATCCAGATCGAACACGAAACCATTTGGCTGGCCAGCCAGCACGAGTGGTTCTATTCCTCGATTCTCGATCTGAGCCTCGGCGGCGACGTGCAGAAAGTGCTGCTGCGCGATATGCAGCGTCATCCGTTCAAGCAGCAGATCATGCACTTGGACTTCCAGCGCGTGAACGAAAACGAAGCGCTGCGCACCGCGGTGCCGCTGCACTTCCTCAACGAAGACAAGTCCCCGGCCGGCAAGTCCGCGGAAGTGGTCGTGACCCACGAGCTGAACGAAGTGGTGATCGAGTGCTTGCCGAAGGATCTGCCGGAACACATCGAGATCGATCTGTCGGATCTCGCCGTCGGCGACATCGTGCATTTGTCCGACCTCAAGCTGCCGGAAGGCGTGTCGATTCCGGAGCTCAAGCTGGGCAAGGAACACGATCTGGCCGTGGTCATCGCCAAGCACGGCAAGGAAGAGGCCGAAACCGCCGATGCCCCGGCCGCGGCCGAAGTGCCGGCGGCGAAGGTCGCCAAGAAAGATCAGAAGTAATCGTCGCGCAGCGACGATTATCCTGAGCCGCAGGCGAAGGATCTGCTGGTCAAAAGCAGGTCCCTCGCACGGCTTCGCCGGCTCGGGATGACATCTTTCGACGTATGACAGGCCTCCGTCTCATCGTCGGGCTGGGTAATCCCGGTCCCGAACACGCCAGAACCCGGCACAACGCCGGGTTTTGGTTTGTGGACGCGCTTGCCGCGCAGGAGCGCGCGCGCTTCGGTTTGGAAAGCAAATTGTTCGGCGAGACCGCGAAGGTCGAAATCGCCGGACGGTCGGTGTGGCTGCTGAAACCGGCGACCTACATGAATCTCAGCGGCAAATCGGTGATGGCCGCCTTGCGCTACTGGAAGATCGAGCCCGAGGAAATGCTGGTCGCGCACGACGAGTTGGATTTGCCGCCCGGCGTCGCGCGGTTCAAGTTCGACGGCGGTCATGGCGGTCAGAACGGGCTGCGCGACATCGTCAAACTGCTGGGCCACGGCAAGTTCCACCGGTTGCGCGTCGCGATCGGGCATCCCGGGCACAAAGACAAAGTCACGCCATGGGTGTTGGGTCGGCCGGGCAAGGACGACGAAGCGTCGATCCTGCGCGCCATCGACGTTGCGCTCGCTGCGTTGCCGCTGGCGGTGGAGGGCAACATGATGGACGCGATGACCAAGCTGCACACAAAAGCCGGGAGTGGGGAATCGGGAATCGGTAGTCGCTAATAGCCGATTTTCGTTTTTTTCCAATGACCGATTTTCTATTTCCGATTCTCTAT
>JAGNNB010000070.1 GCA_017990865.1 Lysobacteraceae bacterium | reverse complement strand
CCTGCGTGATCGCACGCGAGCGCACATCGCCCAGACGCTCGTACACCGGAAGCTCTTCCTCGCGCCGGATGCGCAAGGCCTCCTCCAGTTCTCCGCGCGCCTGCAGGATGTCCGCAATCTGGCCCTGCGTGATCGCACGCGAGCGCACATCGCCCAGACGCTCGTACACCGGAAGCTCTTCCTCGCGCCGGATGCGCAAGGCCTCCTCCAGTTCTCCGCGCGCCTGCAGGATGTCCGCAATCTTGCCCTGCGTGATCGCACGCGAGCGCACATCGCCCAGACGCTCGTACACCGGCATCTGATCCTCGCGCCGGATGCGCAAGGCCTCCTCCAGTTCTCCGCGCGCCTGCAGGATGTCCGCAATCTTGCCCTGCGTGATCGCACGCGAGCGCACATCGCCCAGACGCTCGTACACCGGAAGCTCTTCCTCGCGCCGGATGCGCAAGGCCTCCTCCAGTTCTCCGCGCGCCTGCAGGATGTCCGCAATCTGGCCCTGGGCCAAGGCAAGCTCGCGGTCGAGCCCGCCGAGCGTTGCGTCTTCGACGACCTGCTGCCCCCAATGGAGCGCGTTCTCGGGCTCGCCGACGCTACGTGCGACGTCACTCAACATCAACCCGAGCGTCATGCGGTCTTGAGTGTCGGTGCATTCGCGCCACCAGCGCTCGAAACACGACTGCCAGGCCGCAAAGGGCCCGACCGCCAGTGCGTAATCGCGCGCCCCCATCATCCGCAACGGGAGCGGCCGCGTCGTACGCAGCAACCAATGCACCAGCGCATCGTTTTCGCGATGCACCCCCCGCCTTGCCGGCCCGATGCGGTGTTCATCGTCTTCCGACAACAGCGGCACGAACCAGCCGCTCATCCGCGCGAGCACCGTCGCCGCGTCCGGTGTCGGCATCAGACGCAGAAACTCGGCGATCAAGGCGTGCAGGCGCGCCCGGCGCTCGCGGGTCTCGCCTTCGTCCGCCCAGGTCCAGTCCAGCAGGCTTAGCCGGCCGGCGGCGACCAAACAGGGGCCGTACTGCGCTGGCGGCAGCGCGGCGATGGCCGCGCCCAGGGATTCGCCCACGCCTTCGGCCGGGCCGTGGGCCAAAGCCACCAGCGCCTGTTGCCATTCGGGGTTGGCGCCCTTCCCGCGGCACCACGTCGCCCAAGACAGATCGAACGAGGTGCGCAGGATGGCGCGGGCGCGGTCGACTTGCAGGCCGTGATCACCCGGTTGCGCCGGTTCCAGATCGAGGCCGGCTGCACGCAGTTCGCTCAGAAATTCGTCGGGCGTTTTGCCCAAGCCCAGATGGCTGGCGGCGATATGCAGGGCCAGCGGCAGGCGGCCCAGTTTTTCCGCAAGTATTTGCGCTTGTATCAGGTCATTGCGATCGCGCGGTGCCCACGCGTCTTCACCGAAGCCCGCGGCCTCGTTGAGCAGCAGATCGACGGCTTCCGCCAACGGCAGCGGGGCCACCTGCACCCGCGTCCAGGCCTGTCCACCGAATTTGCGCACCCGCGCCGTGATCAGGATCGGACAGCCGGGCAGGCCATGCACCAAGGCGGCCACTTCCGCAGCCTGCGCTTCACTGTCCACGTTTTCGATCAACACCAGCCGCGGATGGCCGCCGGGGCCGTGCCGCATCTCGGACGGCACATCGCGGCGGTGGTCGTCAAGGCTGCCTTTCAAGCCCAACCGGCCGGCCAAGTCGCGCAGCAGGTCGTCGGCGCTGCGCACGACGGCCTGGTCTTCGCCGGTCGCCAGCATCAGCCGCAGCACGCATTTGCCGATTGGTATGTCCGCTGGCGGCGGATAAGCCGCCAACCAGTGTTCGCTGACGAAACGCTCTGCCAGCCGCGTTTTACCTACCCCGGGCATGCCGTCGATCGCACAGCAGATCAGCGCCGGCTGACTCGGCGAGTTCCTCCCATCGGGCAGCAATGCGGTGCGCAGTTGCGTCAACTCGTCTTCGCGACCGAAAAACTTACCGGGAGTCGCAACGAAGGGCTCGACGTACTCAGCGACCAGCGAGAGCCGGCCATTGCGCGCACCGCGATACAAGTCATCGTCATCGCTCCACTCCGATCGCCGATGCGACCATTTGCGCGCCCAGACCTGCTGCGGGCGCAGCGGCTGAGCCTCGGGCAGCTCCACATCGACCACCAGCAGGCCGTTGGGGTAACGCTCATGCTCGTACAGGCAGCCGGCGGCGAAGACATGCAGGCCGGTCTGCGGGTCGGCCCAGCGTTCGATCACAGGCTCGTGCTGATGACCGTGCAACAGCAGGCCCAGGCCGTAGTGGCCGAGCAGACGCTGAGCGTCGCGGCCGTCGGCGAGGTCGGTCAGCGGGTGATGGATCAAACCGATGCTCCAACCCGGCAACGGAAAGCCGTTGTCTGTCATCAACCGCCCGATTTGGTCTTCGGTCAGCCGCAGCTTGCCGGCATCGGCATGGTCGCCGGCCAGCCACGCGCTGTCGAAACCGATGATGTGCAGCGGCGCGCCAAGTCCGAGATCGAGCGTGCGCCGGTAGCCGAGGCGCGGGTGCGGATTGCCCGCTTGCCCGGGCAACAGATGCGACAGACCCGCTTCGATCAGGAAATCGCGATACGCCTGCTGGCGGCAGACGATGCAATCGCGCCAGATATCTTCACAACCGAACGGCGTTTTGCCGCCGACCATCCAAGCACTCAGCGCCTGCGGGTGATGCCATTGAAGGTCGCGAAGTTTGGTCCATGCCTCGAGCGAGAGGCTGCGGTCGATATCGTGATTACCCGGCACACAGAAAAAGCGGTCTGGCGCGACCTTCGCCGAAGCAACGACAGATTCGACGATGCGGCGTATTTGAAGGTATTGCTGAGGCTTGCCCGACTGCGCCAGATCCCCGGTGAAACAGACGAGATCGATTGCGCCATCGGCGGCGACCTCGCGCAGATTGCGCGCCCAGGCATCGCCCATCACCCGCTGCAACCGCCATGCGTCTTCGGTCTGTTCCTTACCGATATGCAGGTCCGACAAATGCAGAATTCGCAGTCGCTTTCGCATACCACCTCCCCTGTGATGCCACCGAGTATGCCTGCGCAGGAGACTCGGTAAAAGGTCCATGCGCTACCGCCGCTGGCCGGTTCCAGAACGGGTGCCACACGACGTGTAACCCCATCTTGTGGAGGCGCGCGTTTGCATACCCGCCAACGCCATCCGCATCCGCTCAGGAGCCTGTTCATGCAACGCAACGCCCTCGCCGCCGCCCTCTTGTGCGCGCTCGCGCTCACCGCCTGCCGCAGCACCGATACCCGCCAAACCGTCGCCGACGAAGAAGCCGATCGCCTCGGCAGAACCTACGACCGCGCCGACGCCGCCAAACCCACCGAAGCCGCCGCGACGGCCCAACCCACCGGCGCCGCGACCACCGCGGTCGCGCAGGAGCGTAAAAGCGACCGACGCGACAAATCCGCGCCGAAGCGCGAGCTGACCGACGACTTCCGCGTCGCCGGCAGCCGCGTCCCGGCGAATCGCAACGAAGGCTATCTGGCCTCCTCGCCGCCTCCGCCGCCCCCGGCGCCGGTCATGTCGATGGCCTACGAACCGCAGCCGATGCCGGACGTCGTCAACACCGAAAATTACGCCGAGCGCGACGACAATCCGATCCGTCGCGTCGGCGAAGAACCCGTCTCCACGTTCTCCATCGACGTCGACACCGGCAGCTACAGCAACGTGCGCCGCATGTTGCGCGACGGCACGCGTCCGCCGGCCGACGCTGTGCGCGCGGAAGAGATGATCAATTACTTCGACTACGGCCACCCCGGCCCGGCGTCGCTGGCGGTGCCGTTCAAGACCACCACCGAACTCGCGCCCGCGCCGTGGAACGGCAAGCGCCAACTGCTGATGATCGGCATCAAGGGCTATGACGTGCCGAAAGCGCAATTGCCTCCGGCGAATCTGGTGTTCCTGATCGACACCTCCGGCTCGATGAATCAACCGAACAAGCTGCCCTTGCTCAAACAATCCTTCGCGCAGTTGGTCGAACAACTGCGGCCGCAGGATCGCGTGTCGATGGTGGTCTACGCCGGTTCCGCGGGCGTGGTGCTGGAGCCGACTTCGGGCGCCGAAAAAGACACGATTCTCGGCGCGCTGGATCGCTTGAGCGCCGGCGGCAGCACCAACGGCGGCCAGGGCATCCAACTGGCCTACGCGATGGCGAAACAGGCCTATGTGAAGAACGGCATGAATCGCGTGATCCTCGCGACCGACGGCGATTTCAACGTCGGCGTGACCGATCCGAAAGCGCTGGAAACGCTGGTCGGCGATCAACGCCAGCACGGCATCGCGCTGACCACGCTGGGCTTCGGCCAAGGCAACTACAACGACGCGATGGCCGAACGCCTGGCCGATGTGGGCGACGGCAATCACGCCTACATCGACACGCTGCAGGAAGCACGCAAAGTGTTGGTGCAGGAAATGCAATCGACCCTGCTGACCATCGCGAAAGACGTGAAGATCCAGATCGAGTTCAACCCCGCGCAGGTGGCCGAATATCGATTGATCGGTTACGAGAACCGCATGCTGCGTCGCGAAGATTTCGCCAACGACAAAGTCGACGCGGGCGATATCGGCGCCGGTCACGAAGTCACCGCGCTGTACGAACTCACCCTCGTCGGTTCCGGCGCCGAGCGCCTGCCCGCCTTGCGCTACGGCGACGCGAAACCCGCGATGCAGGGCGCGAAAGCCGGCGAATTGGCGCATCTGCGTCTGCGCTACAAGCGCCCGGGCGAAGACGTCAGCCGCTTGATCGAAACGGCGATCCAGAAACCGCACGAACCGCGTCGCTACGCGCCGAGTGCGTCGCTGCGTTTCGCCGCGACCGTCGCCGCCTACGCCGACGCGCTACGCGGCGGTAAACACTTGGAGCAATGGACCTGGCAGGACATCGCCCGCAGCGCGCGCGACACCACCGGCAAGGATCCCTGGGGCCAGCGCGCCGAGTTCGTCGAGTTGGTCGACAGCGCGCGGCGGATGATCGCCGGCGATGCGCCCAACGACCCGCAGGTCGGGATGATCGCCGACTGAGGCGTCGCGGAGGGCGCTCGCCTTCCGCATCGCCGAAGCCGCGCTTGCTACCGCACGCACGCTTGCATGAGCCCGCTTCCATGAGTACGTCGTCGTTGTCCGTTCCTCTCGCCCGCGCGTCGGCGCACGTCAGGCCTCCGGCCTGCGGGCCGGGCGGGCAACGACGGTTTTTTTCCCGCCTCACGGCGGCCGGGCGGCTGCGCCCGCCGCCGTCGCGCACCGCAGGGTTCGTTACGAACGCTATAACCGTTTTTGAACAATCTGCTAACCTGCCGCGCATGAACGATGCGGCCGACGTCAGCGACGAGAGTCTCATGCTCGCCTACGCGGCGGGCGACGTCGCCGCCTTCGAACGCTTGTACCAGCGCCATCGCGGCAAGCTCTATCGTTTTCTCGCCCGCCAGTTGCACGGCAACGGCGCCTTGGCGGACGAATTTTTCCAAGACGTGTGGCAACGCGTGATCACGGCGCGCGAACAGTGGAAGCCGGATGCGGCGTTCTCCACGTGGCTGTATCGGATCGCGCACAACCGCCTCGCCGACCATTGGCGTGCGCTGCAGCACCGCCCACCGGCCCCGGACGACGCGGACGAGCGCGCCGCGCGCGTGCCCGACCCGGACACGCCGGAACGGCAGTTGAGCGACTTCGAAGAGCGACGCCGGCTGCAATTGGCGTTGGACGAATTGCCCGAGGAGCAGCGCATCGTCGTGCTGCTGCGCCTGGAGCAGGAATTGACCCTGGAGGAAATCGGCGAAGTGACCGGCGTGGGCCGGGAAACCGTGAAATCGCGATTGCGATACGCGATGGACAAACTTCGCGTGAGGCTGACCGCATGAACCGCTCCTTCGAACCCCTGTCGCCCGAAGAACGCGCGCTCGCCGAGCGTTTGTCGCGGCTGGACGCGCATCGCGAACCCGCGCCCGCCCTGGACGCGGCGATCCTCGCGGCTGCGCGTGCGGCGGTGAAGGGCGAGATGACGGTCGAACCCATCATCGCAGCGGCGGCGCCGACGCTCCAGGCTGCGGCGCCCGCGCCCGAGGCCGCCAACGACGCGCCGGCTTCCACCGTGGTGCCGATGCGTCCGCGCAAACCGATGTCGCGTTGGCCGCTGGGCCTGAGTCTGGCCGCCTCGCTGGTGCTGGCCGCGGGCATCGGTTGGCGCTTGGCCGACGGCGGCGGCAGCGAAGCCGCGCTCGAAGCGGCCGCCGAAAAATCGATGCCGATGTCGGACGATAGCTTCGCGAGCGCCGATGCCGTCGCATCCGAAGAGTCGGTTGAAGCGGTGATTTTGGAGCCGGAAATGAACCGGACCCCGCCACCGCCGCCTCCGCCGCCCGTGGCCGATGCGGAGTTTCGTCGTCGCGACGTGGCCGCGGCCGCGCCGGTCGTACAGAACGAGCGCAAATCGGCGGACAAAATCGAAGACAGCGATCGCCGCTTCGAAATGGACGAAGCCGTCGCGCACGACGGCGCGGCCGCGGCCGCCGATGCCAGTGCGTTCCCGGCCGAGCAGGCGGCGAAGTCCGCCCCCACCGGTGGCGCGGCCTCGTCCGTGGGCTACACCGCCGCCAAGCCCGAACGCACGAATGCCGAGGGACTCGCCGCCGGTCGCGCCAAGGACGAGCGCGAAACGACCAAGTCCGACCGCGGCGAAGCCTTGGACCGGGTGCAGACCCTCGGTACCCGCAATGCGGCACGGTCGGCCCCCGCGGCGCCCGCCGCAGCTCCTCCGCCCGCATCGGTGCCGTCCGCGGCCGCGGATCAACCCTACGACGACCAGCCGCCGGTCTCGGCCGATTCCCCGCAGTTCCGGCAAGCGTGGCTGCAGCGAATCCGCAACCTGTTGGCCAAGGGCGAGACCGAAGCCGGGCGCAACAGCCTGCAGGAGTTCCGCCGCCGTTACCCGGACAGCGAACTGCCCGAGGATCTGAAAAAGGTCGCGGCCACCCTGCCGCCGCCGACGCCCTGATCGCGGCGGGCGATGGATACGCTCGCCGGCCCGGCCCGGCATCTGCTCGACGTCAAGCACAGCCGTTTTCTCGCCCAAGCCGTGCCGGTCAGCTCGACCGACGCCGCGCAGCAAGCGCTCCCCGCGCTGTGCGATCCCGACGCCACCCATAACTGTTGGGCATGGCGTCTGGGCGATCAGTACCGCTCCAGCGACGATGGCGAGCCCGCCGGCACCGCCGGCCGGCCGATCCTGGCCGCCATCGACGGTCAAGGCTACGACCGCGTGCTGGTGGTGGTGACCCGCTGGTTCGGCGGGATCAAGCTCGGCGCCGGCGGTTTGGTGCGCGCTTACGGTGGCGCCGCGGCCGAATGCCTGCGCCGCGCCGAGCGACAGCCGCTGATCCGCACCGCGGACCTCGCCGTGCGTTGCGATTTCGCCGATTTGGGCAGTCTGCATGCTTTGGTGGCGGCGACACAGGCGGAAAAACTCGCCGAGGACTTCGATGCCGATGGCGTCCGGTTGCGGCTTCGGTTACCCGAGGATCGCGTCGCCGACTTGAAAACCCGGCTGCGCGACGCCACCCGTGATCGGGTACGTTTCGAATCGGCGACGCAGGAGTGATTGAGGCCCAAGGTCTCAGCGAAGCATCGTCGGTTCGGTTCGTTGCGATATCGGCGCCGCCCTTCGTCCGCCTCTCGATCTCGACCGCGCTCCCCAGCGCGTCGCGTGCGCCGTCCGCTTCGCGAACGCCGCGCACGATGTCCGCGCGTCGGCGCGGGTTCGGCCCCATCACCGCCACCTGTCCCGGACCGCATGCGCTCATCGGATAAACCCAAAGCCAAACTCGGCAGCCTGCGCGCCTTATGGCCGTTCGTGCGGCGCCACTTGGCGTTGTTCATCGCGTGGCTCGCCGCATTGGCGGCCTCGTCGAGCGCGACCCTGACCCTGCCCTCCGCCGCGAAAACCATGATCGACGAAGGGTTCCGCAGCGGCAACGCGGGCGATATCGATCGCGCGTTTCTGCTGTTGTTCGCGGTGGCGCTCGCGCTCGCGCTGGCCACCGCGCTGCGCTTTTTCTTCGTCTCGCTGCTTGGCGAACGCGTGGTCTCGGAATTGCGCGAGCAGTTCTACGGCCATTTGATCGGCCTCGACGCGGATTTCTACGAACGCACGCGAACCGGAGAACTGGTGTCGCGACTCACCGCCGACACGGAACTACTGCGCTCGGTGATCGGCAGCACCATGTCGGTGGCGCTGCGCAGTTCGATCACCGCGGTCGGCGCGCTGTCGATGATGTTCTTCACCAGCCCGCGATTGGCGCTGTGGGCGATCGTCGGCATTCCCTTCGCGGTCGCGCCGATGGTGTTGGCCGGTCGCGCCTTGAAAAAAATCTCGCGCAACAGTCAAGACCGTCTCGCCGACGCCAATGCGTTAGCCAGCGAAACCCTCGGCGCGGTGCGCACCGTGCAGGCGCATGCGCGTGAGCCGTACGAACGCGGGCGTTTTTCTGCCGCGATCCAAGTCGCGGTGCGCACCGCGCGCAAACGCATCAGCGTGCAGGCGATCGCGACCGCGGCGGCGATCATGCTGTTCTTCGGCGCGATCGTTCTGGTGCTGTGGATGGGCGCGCACGATGTCATCGCCAAACGCATGAGTCCGGGCATGCTCGCGCAGTTCGTGCTGTACGCCTTGATCGGCGGCGGCTCGGTCGCCGCGTTGGCGGAAGTGTGGAGCGATCTGCAGCGCGCCGCGGGCGGCATGAGCCGGATCGGCGAATTACTGGACGAGCGGCCGCTGATCGTGGCGCCGGAATCTGCATTGCCGCTGCCGCAACCGCTGCGCGGCGAACTGCTGTTGGACGATGTGACGTTCCATTATCCGTCGCGCCCGGATCTGCCGGCGCTCGACGACTTCACCCTGCGCATCCGCCCGGGCGAGACCGTCGCCCTGGTCGGCCCCTCCGGCGCGGGCAAAAGTACCGTGTTCGGTTTGCTGCTGCGTTTCTACGACCCGCAAAGCGGCCGCATCGAAGTGGATGGCATCGATCTGCGCAAGGTCGATCCGGCCGCGCTGCGCGAAGGCATCGCCCTGGTGCCGCAGCAACCCACGCTGTTCGCGACCAGCGCACGCAACAACATCCGTTACGGACGTCTGGAAGCGAGCGACGCCGAGGTCGAACACGCGGCGCAGCAAGCGGAAGCGCACGAATTCCTGAGCGAACTGCCGAACGGCTACGACGAAGAACTCGGCGAACGCGGGGTGCGTCTGTCTGGCGGTCAGCAACAGCGCATCGCCATCGCCCGCGCGCTGCTGAAGGACGCGCCGCTGCTGTTGCTGGACGAGGCCACGTCCGCGCTCGATGCGCAGAGCGAGCGAGCGGTGCAGCACGCGCTGGAGAACCTGATGCGCGGCCGCACCACGCTGGTGATCGCGCATCGCCTCGCCACCGTGCTCAAGGCCGACCGTATCGTGGTGATGGACAAGGGCCGGATCGTGGCCGAAGGCACGCACGACGAATTGCTGGCGCAGAACGGGCTCTACGCCGAGTTGGCGCGCTTGCAGTTCCTCGACTGATCGCCGGCCGCGAAAGGCGTAGCATGCGGCGACGCGGGTCGTATGGCGCCGCTCGCGGGTTTGCGGCCTCTGCGCCGAACACGACGAAACGGAGCGCGCACCATGGCTTGGGACGATCAAGAAGACACCACGAGCTACGCCGTCGTGGTGAATCACGAAGAGCAGTACTCGATCTGGCCGGCGCATCGCGAGCTCCCGCTCGGCTGGCAGCGCGAAGGTTTCAGCGGCGACAAGGCCTCGTGCCTGGCCCACATCCAAGAGGTCTGGACCGATATGCGTCCGCTTTCGCTGCGCAAGCGAATGGAAGGCGGCGATCCCTGACCGACTGCGGTCTTCGCGACCGCGCTTGAGGGCCGGTCCGCGGACATGCCGACCGCATCGACGCGCCCCAAACTACCGGAATCGGCACGAATCGGCTCGAATCGGCTGGAATCGGACCGGTGCGCCCCGCCGCCACCGCCGATGCGGCCGCCGCAGGCGTCTAGCCATCGTCTCCCTCAGCATCGAAGGGTCGCGAGAATGAAAAAAACCGACGAACTTACGTTCATCGGCTTTCGGTAAATGGCGCGCCCGGAAGGATTCGAACCTCCGACCCCCAAGTTCGTAGCCTGGTGCTCTATCCAGCTGAGCTACGGGCGCGCTGAGAAGCGAAATTGTGCCGGTATCGCGCACGAAGGTCAACGCCTGACGGCCCTCGATCGATCGTATCGCCCATTCCCCCGCCTCGACGGGCGCGATCACTCCCCCTCGGACCGGCGGCCTCGCCGGCATTCGGCGGAGCCCCATCCTCCGTCCTGTGAACGAAACCAACGCATCTCAAACCCTGCGACGTCTGCGCGGTGAAATACCCGGGAAGCGCGACGCCGGGGTTCGATCGCGGCCGACCGCGGCCGATCCGACGAGGCGATATCGCAGGCAAGCCGAC
>JAGNNB010000499.1 GCA_017990865.1 Lysobacteraceae bacterium | reverse complement strand
GACGGTCGTCGTCCACCCGTAATAAATCATGTCGCGCTGCTTGGCGTGCAGAAACCAGCAGATGCCCAGATAACCCAGCAAAACCGCAGCGGCGGCGATGAGGAGAAAATTACGCATGCGTCGTCGGTTTCTCAGTTGCCAGCTTCTGCGCCGCCTGGAACGCCGCCAACTGTTCCGGCCTCGCTTCGGTTTGATGTTTCGCTTTCCACTCCGCGAACGGTATGCCGTAGACGGTTTCGCGGGCGGCATCTTTGCTCAATTCGATCCCGCGCTCGGTCGCCGCTTCGCGATACCAATCGGCGAGGCAGTTGCGGCAGAAGCCGGCGAGAATCATCAAATCGATGTTCTGCACGTCCGGTCGTTCTTGCATCAGATGGTCGCGCAGGCGGCGGAACGCGGCGGCTTCGAGTTCGACAACGGTCTGCGGATCCACGGCGGGGTCTCTCAACGAAAACGGTGGCCGCAATGGTCGCAGGCTTTGGCGAAGATGGCGAATCCATCGTGATCGATCAACGTCGTGTCGCATTGAGGACACACCACCTTGCGCTTGGCGATGCGACTGAACAACAGATGCGCCGGCAGCAGCGGCAGCATCAGCCACCACACATGCACGCGTGGGTAGAGAAAGAACAGCCAGATCAGGCCGACGGCCGCGAACAACGCGAATTCCAGCGCCATCAAGCCGAAGAACCAACGCCGGGCTTTGCTCAGGCCGGCCGTCGTGGCCGATACGGACAGTGGAGGGCGCATGGGGCGTCGACGATTCCGAAGAGGGCGTAAGGCGGGGGCTTCGGCGATAATACGCGGCCCTCACGACCGCTGTGTGTCGCATGACCGCCAAGATACTCGACGGCAAACGCATCGCCGACCGCCTGCTGGACGACCTCAAGGCGCAGGTCGATGTCCGCATGGCCGCCGGGCAGGCGCGCCCGGGCCTGGCGGTGGTCCTGGTCGGCAGCGATCCGGCGTCGCAATCCTACGTGCGCAACAAGCGCCGCGCGGCCGAGAAAGTCGGCATTCGCGCGTTCGATTACGACTTGCCCGCCGGCACCTCGGAAGCCGAACTCCTGGCCCTGATCGATCGTCTGAACGCCGATCCCGCTGTCCACGGCATCCTGGTGCAATTGCCGCTGCCGGGCATTCCCGACGCGACGCGACTGATTCACCGCATCGACCCGCGCAAGGACGTGGACGGGTTCCATCCCGAAAACGTGGGGCATCTGGTGCTCCGACAATTCGGGCTGCGGCCCTGCACGCCGCGCGGCATCACCACGCTGTTGGCGTATACCGACCGTCCGGTCCGCGGGCAGAACGCGACGATCGTGGGCGTCAGCAATCACGTCGGCCGCCCGATGGCGCTGGAACTGCTGATCGCCGGTTGCACCGTCACCAGTTGCCACAAATTCACGCCGGCCGAGGTGATGCGCCGGCATATCGGCGAGGCGGACATCCTGGTGGTGGCCGTGGGCAAACCGGGCCTGATCCCCGGCGACTGGGTGAAGCCCGGCGCGGTGGTGATCGATGTCGGCATCAACCGGCTGGACGACGGCCGCTTGGTCGGCGATGTGGATTTCCGCTCGGCCGCCGAGCGCGCCAGTTGGATCACACCGGTCCCGGGCGGGGTGGGGCCGATGACTGTGGCGACGCTGATGCAGAACACGCTGGAAGCCGCGGAGGCGGCGGTGCCGGTCGTCTGACCGCGCCTGCTGTGGGAGGGCCGGAAGGCCCGATGATCGAAACGATTCTCTCGGGCCTTCCGGCCCTCCCACATCGCTTCGCCCCTGATTTTCCCGGGCCGAGAACCCGGCACGGATGGCTCGTCGGAGCGCGAGCGGGTTACAATGTCGCGCTTCATCCCCACCGGACCGGCCATGCTCCGCATCCAGGCTGAAGCACTGACGTACGACGACGTTTCGCTCGTCCCCGCGCATTCGACCGTCCTGCCCAAGGACGTCTCCCTCTCGACCCGATTGACTCGCGGCCTGCGCCTGAACCTGCCGATCGTCTCGGCGGCGATGGATACCGTCACCGAAGCGCGCCTGGCCGTCGCGATGGCGCAGCTCGGCGGCATCGGCATCCTCCACAAGAATCTGTCGGTCGCGCAGCAGGCGGCCGAAGTGGCGAAGGTCAAGACCTTCGAGGCCGGCGTCATCAAAGAACCCTTCACCGTCGGCCCGAACACCACGATCGGCGAAGTGCTGAAACTCACCCGGGCCCGCAATATCTCCGGTGTGCCGGTCGTCGACGGCGGCCAGTTGGTCGGCATCGTCACCGGTCGCGATATGCGCTTCGAAAAGAAGCTCGACGATCCGGTCCGCCACATCATGACCAAGAAAGACAAACTGGTCACGGTGAAAGAAGGCGCCAGCGACGACGAAGTACTGGAATTGCTGCACAAGCACCGCATCGAAAAAGTGCTGGTGGTGAACGATGCGTTCGACCTGCGCGGTTTGATCACCGTGAAGGACATCCAGAAGAAACGCGACAATCCCAACGCCGCCTACGATGCCAGCGAACGGCTGTTGGTCGGCGCGGCGGTGGGCGTGGGCGGCGATACCGAACAGCGCATCGAAGCCTTGGTCGAAGCGGGCGTGGACGTGATCATCGTCGACACCGCGCACGGTCATGCGCAGGGCGTGATCGATCGCGTGGCCTGGGCGAAGAAAGCGTTTCCGGCGCTGCAGATCGTCGGCGGCAATATCGTCACCGGCGACGCCGCGCTGGCATTGGAACAAGCGGGTGCGGATGCGGTGAAAGTCGGCGTCGGTCCCGGGTCGATCTGCACCACTCGCATCGTGGCCGGCGTCGGCGTGCCGCAGATCACAGCGGTGTCCATGGTGGCCGAAGCGCTGCAGGACCGCATCCCGCT
>JAGNNB010000498.1 GCA_017990865.1 Lysobacteraceae bacterium | reverse complement strand
CCTCTGGGGCGAGATGGGTGTCTTCAGCGGCACCCTGTACGAACGCGAACAAGACGGCGTACTGGTCTACGGCACCCGCAAGCTGCCAGGCGCGCGCGAATACCTGCGCTTCACCGCCGCCACCCCGCCGGGCGAACCGGCGCATGAGGGCTTAGGCAAAGTGGAAGCGCCGAAACTCGACCGCCACGCCAAGGCCTTCAAAGCCGCGGCCAAGCGCAGCGGGGTGGACGACGCGATGCTGCGCGCGATCGCGCACGCCGAAAGCCGCTTCGACGAAAAAGCGGTCTCGCCCAAAGGCGCGCAGGGCGTGATGCAGTTGATGCCGGCCACCGCCGAATCGTTGGGCGTCACCGATCCGTTTTCGCCAGCGCAATCGATCGATGCCGGCGCGCGCTATCTGCGCACGTTGCTCAAGCGCTACAAGAACGACCGCACGCTCGCCATCGCCGCCTACAACGCCGGCCCCGGCGCGGTGGCGCGCTACGCGGGCGTGCCGCCCTACGCCGAAACCCAGGCGTATCTGGAGAAAGTCGAAGCGCTGTACGAAGCCTACAAACGCGCGCTCGCGCCGCCGCCGCTTCGCCCGGCGGACGCCGTGCCGGTCGGCGGCGCGCTGCGCAGCACCCTGCCCTGATTCGGCGCCTCGCGCAGCGACCTCAGCGCTTCTGCACTGCCGCGGCCAGCATTTCCAGCACGCGCAGATCGATCGGATGGAAATCCGCATACGTCGGCCATTTGGCGCGAAAGCGTTCGTAGTAGGCGATGCGGAAATCGGCGATGCGGTACACGTATCCGTCGAACACGGCGGAACCGGTCAGTTGGGATTCGATGCAGGTGATGGCCGCATCGACCACGAACACCGTGCGGCACAGATGCAGCACGTTCGCGCGCACCAGCGCTTCGTTGGCGGCGATCTCCCAGTTCGGATAGGCGGCGGCGCGCATTTCTTCGGCGATCGACGCGTACAACGAGGCGCTGGCTTCGAGCTTCGTCGACTGCGTCGCGTCGAGCGGGTTCACGACCGTATGACCGAATTCGTGCCAGCCCAGCGACGCGATCGAGGCGGCTTGACCGAAATCCAGAACGCCATCGACCAGACCCGCCGCGCCCTGGATGTTGTAGAAATGCCGCCGACCGTCGGGCAATGCGACGTTCGGCCCGAACGCGCCGGCCAGAATATTCGGCGCCAGAATCACGCTGTAACGCTGCGGCGATAAGCCGTAGAACCGTTCGAAGGGGCCGATGATATCGATCTCGCCCAACGTAGTGCGCGCACGCGCGACCATCGCGTCGAACTGCGGTTGCTGGCTGCGATAGAAATTCATATAGCGGGTATCCCGCGCGAAGTCGCGCAGGGACTGTACCCATGCCGCCATCGCCCGTGGCCCGCCGATGGCGTCGATCGCATCCTGCGGCACCGGCGCGATCGGCTCGAACGCGGGCGGCGGCCCGAAATGTACGATCGTCTGCGCCGGATAGCTGTAGGCGAAGCCTTCGATGGCCCGCAGCCGCGCGACCGCCGGGTGCTTGCGGTGCGGTTCGGCCCAGGTCTTCATCGCCTCGCGATACGGCGATTCGCTGCGCGGCGACCACCCGTCGCGACCGCCCGCGAGGTAACTGACCGCCGCGATCAGTTCGATCCGCGGATCGACGGCGATCTCCAGAGTGGCGGTTTCCGGCACGGCGGCGGGCGCGGGAAGCGACGGCGACGATTCGACCGCCGCCGCCGGGCCGGCAAGAACGAAGGCCGAGCACAGCACTGCGAAGCTACGCGCGAATCGAGACATGGGCCGGCTCCGGAAGGCGAGCGCCGATGGTGTCGGTGCATTGACAACGGCGCACGTGCTGGATGTCATGAACGCCCCGCGCCTCGACGCGAACGGCATACTGTCGCGATGAATCCTCACCTCCGATTGATCGGCTTCGACGGCGACGACACGCTGTGGAAGAGCGAAGACTACTATCGCGACGCGCAAGCCAAATTCGAGCGCATCGTCGCCGGCTACGTCGACCTGAACGACGCGCACGACCGTTTGTACGCGATAGAAAAACGCAATATCGCGCTGTTCGGTTACGGCGTGAAAGGCATGACGCTGTCGATGATCGAAGCCGCGGTCGCGATTACCGATGCGCGCATTTCGGCGACGGATCTGCATCGCATCGTCGAACTGGGCAAGACCGTGCTGCGGCATCCGGTGGAGCTGCTGCCCGGCGTGCGCGAAGCGGTCGCGGCGATCGCCGAAGATCACGAGGTCGTGCTGATCACCAAGGGCGATCTGTTCCATCAGGAAGCGAAAGTACGGCAGTCGGGTTTGTCGGATCTGTTCCGACGCATCGAAATCGTCAGCGAAAAAGACGCCGCGACTTACGCCCGCGTGCTCGACGAATGCGGCGCGACGCCAGCGCAGTTCGCGATGATCGGCAATTCGTTGCGCTCTGACATCGTGCCGGTGCTCGAACTCGGCGGCTGGGGCGTGCATATGCCTTATCACGTGACCTGGGCGCACGAGGCGGATGCGACGCTGCCGCCGGATGCGGCCGCGCGCATGCGCAGCGTCGAAACGGCAAGCGAATGGCCGGCGGCGATCGGCGCGCTGAGCGACACGATGTGACGGCGTTCGCAGACATCGCTGTCATCGGCAGGCGGCGCGCTCGCGGGCTTCGCTCGCCAGCTTAGCTTTCGCTAAATCCCGCGAGACAGACCCGCGAAATTAAAATACCGTTCACCCCGGCCGGCGCATCGTCGAGCCATCCGCACTTCTGCGGTCTTACGGAGTACCCGCGATGTCCCTCTTCCGTTGGCTGACGACACCCGCTTTGGCCACCGCCTTGGCCGTCGCCGCTTTCGCCCCCGCGCCGGCGAGCGCCCGAGA
>JAGNNB010000497.1 GCA_017990865.1 Lysobacteraceae bacterium | reverse complement strand
GGCGGCGAGCAAGGTGGCGATGATCGCGGCGCAGACGGCCAGACGTACGCGGTGATATGCGCAGATGGCGCAGGCGAGAACGATGGCGAGGAAAGGAAGTGCGATGCTCATGGCGATGCTCGTATGTGCGTGCCGCGACCGATAGATTAAGACCGGATTCCCCGCGATGGGGCGATCGAATCGGCTCGAACTCCGCCTTGTGCCGTAAACCTACCGCCGCTTCAGGCGAGGTTTGGGCAGCGCCGGCTCGAACCATACGCCGAAGTATCGATACGCCAGCGCATGGTTGTCAATGCCGATCCCGACATTGGCCCCTCCGCTCGTCGGGCGCAGGTCATCGGAAGCGCGCCGACGGCGCTCACGATACTATTCCGCACCGCGCCGTATGGTTACACTATCGCGATGACAGAGACCGCCGCCAAGCCCGAGCGTAACGGGCGCCTCAGCGCCGACGATTGGGCGCAGGCCGCACTGGATTTGATCGCCGAGCAGGGCGTCGCCGCCGTCGCGGTGGAGCCGTTGGCGCGACGCCTGGGCGTGACCAAAGGGAGTTTTTACTGGCATTTCCCCTCGCGGGAAGCGCTGCTGGCGGCCGCGCTGGAACGTTGGGAGACGGTCGAACAGGAAACCGTCTTCGGCCAGCTCGAAGCGGTCGCCGACCCGCGGCAACGTCTGCGCGCGCTGTTCCAACTGGTCGCGCACGAAGTGAAATCGCACGTCATCTACAGCGAATTGCTCAAAGCGCTCGACCACCCGGCGGTGAAGCCGGTGATCGGTCGCGTCTCCGAACGTCGCTTGGACTATCTCGCCGCATCGTTTCGCCAGGCCGGGCTCGCCCGCACCGATGCGCAGCACCGCGCCCGCTTGGCGTATGCCGCTTATGTCGGCTTTCTGCAGTTGAGCCTGCAATTGCAGCATCCGCGACTGAATCACGACGAGTTCGAGTCCTACGTCGAACACGTCATGGCGACCTTGATTCCGCCGATCGCCTCCGCGTCCCCTTCGGCGCCGAGCGCCCCCCGAGCCTGAGAACCGCCGCATGAATGCGAATGCGATCGCCGCACATCCGCCCGCCCCGACCTCGCACGCCGAATTGCTCGCGTGGGTCGAACGGGTCGCCCGCCTCACGCGGCCCGACGCCGTGCATTGGTGCGACGGCAGCGCCAAAGAGAACGCCGCGCTGATCGCGAAGATGCGGGCCGACGGCACCTTGCTCGCGCTCAATCCCGACACCCACCCGAATTGCTGGCTGCACCGTTCGCACCCGGACGATGTGGCGCGGGTCGAACACCTGACGTTCGTATGCACGACGCAGGCCGACGATGCCGGTCCGAACAACCATTGGATGGCGCCCGACGAAGGTCACGCCACGATGGATCGCCTGTTCGACGGCTGCATGGCGGGCCGCACGATGTACGTGATTCCCTACTGCATGGGCCCGATCGATTCGCCGCTGTCGCGCTGCGGCGTGGAGATCACCGACTCGCCCTACGTCGTCGCCAATATGCGGATCATGACCCGCATGGGCGAGCCGGCACTGACGCGGATCGAACGCGAAGGTCGGCAGGGCGGCAGCTTCGTCAAAGGCCTGCATTCGATCGGCGAGCTCGACCCCAATCGCCGTTTCATCATGCATTTCCCGGAAGAATTGACGATCAAATCCTTCGGTTCCGGCTACGGCGGCAACGCATTGCTCGGCAAGAAATGCCATGCGCTGCGCATCGCGTCTTATCAAGCGCGCAGCGAGGGCTGGTTGGCCGAACACATGCTGATTCTGGGCATCGAAAACCCGCAGGGCGAAACGCATTACATCGCCGCCGCCTTCCCCAGCGCCTGCGGCAAAACCAATCTGGCGATGTTGATTCCGCCGGAAGGTTATCGTCGCGACGGTTGGAAGGTGTGGACCATCGGCGACGACATTTGCTGGATGCGCCCCGGCGCCGACGGCCGTTTGTACGCGATCAATCCCGAAGCCGGTTTCTTCGGGGTCGCGCCGGGCACGTCGCGCACGTCGAACCCGAACGCGCTGGCGACGATCCAACACGATACGATCTTCACCAACGTCGCGATGACCGCCGATCGCCAGCCGTGGTGGGAGGGTTTGGACGGCGGCGAACCCGTCTTCGATTGGCGCGGTCATGACTACGATTGCAAGTCTCCGAGTCGCGGGCCGGCCGCGCATCCGAACTCCCGCTTCACGGTGAGCGCGAAGCAATGTCCGTCGTATTCCGCGCATGCCGAAGACGCGCAGGGCGTGCCGATCAGCGCGATTGTCTTCGGCGGCCGGCGCGCCTCACTGGTGCCGCTGGTGTTCGAGGCGCGCGACTGGACGCACGGCGTGCTGGTCGGCGCGGCGATGGGCTCGGAAACCACAGCAGCCGCCACCGGCGCGGTCGGGGTGATGCGCCGCGACCCGATGGCGATGAAACCCTTCTGCGGCTACAACTTCGCCGACTACTTCGCGCACTGGCTGTCGTTCGACACCGCCGACGGGACGCTGCCGAAGCCGGCTCTTCCGAAAATTTTCCACGTCAACTGGTTCCGCAAAGGCGACGACGGCAAGTTCCTGTGGCCGGGCTTCGGCGACAACCTGCGCGTGCTGGAATGGATGATCGCCCGCGTTAAAGGCGAGGCCGAAGCGACGCAGACGCCGATCGGCGCGTTGCCGCGCGCGGAAGACGTGAACCTCGACGGCCTGTCTCTGAGCGACGAGGCCCGCGCCAAACTCTTCGGTTTCGATACGGCCGCGTGGCGCGAGGAATTCATCGGCATCGGCGATTATCTCGACGAATACGGCCCGCGCATGCCGGCGGCCCTGAAAGCCGAGCAGGCGCGCATTCTGGACGAATTGGGCGGTTGAGCGCCGCGGCACACGGC
>JAGNNB010000069.1 GCA_017990865.1 Lysobacteraceae bacterium | reverse complement strand
CTTCGAGATCGAACCCGCGGCTGGCGTGAAAGTCAGCCAGATCAGTTCGCTGGACAAGGACATCGCGCGCGGGCTCAGCGTGAAGTCGGTGCGCGTGGTCGATGTGATTCCGGGCAAATCGGTGGTCGGTCTGGAAACGCCGAACACCAAGCGCGAAATGATTTACCTCAGCGAACTGTTGCGTTCGAAGGAATACGACAAATCCACGAGTCCGCTGACCCTTGCGCTGGGCAAGGACATCGCGGGTCGCCCGACCGTGGCGGATCTGGCGCGTATGCCGCACTTGCTGGTCGCGGGCACCACCGGTTCGGGTAAATCGGTGGCGGTGAACGCGATGGTGTTGTCGCTGCTCTACAAAGCCAGTGCGAAAGATCTGCGGATGCTGATGATCGATCCGAAGATGCTGGAACTCAGCGTCTATCAGGGCATCCCGCATCTGCTGGCGCCGGTCGTCACCGACATGAAAGAGGCCGCGAACGGGCTGCGTTGGTGCGTGGCCGAAATGGAGCGCCGCTACAAACTGATGAGCGCCGTCGGCGTGCGCAATCTCGCCGGCTTCAACAAGAAAGTGAAGGATGCGCAGGACGCCGGCCAACCGATGCTGGACCCACTGTTCCGCCCGAATCCCGAACTGCAGGAAGCGCCGCCCGCGTTGGAGCCGATGCCGTTCATCGTCATTTTCATCGACGAATTCGCCGACATGATGATGATCGTCGGCAAGAAAGTGGAAGAACTTATCGCGCGCCTCGCGCAAAAGGCGCGTGCGGCCGGTATCCATTTGATTCTGGCGACGCAGCGCCCGTCGGTGGACGTGATCACCGGTTTGATCAAAGCGAATATCCCGACCCGCATCGCGTTCCAGGTGTCGAGCAAGATCGACTCGCGCACGATTCTCGACCAGAGCGGCGCGGAAACGCTGCTCGGTCACGGCGATATGCTGTATTTGCCGCCCGGTACCGCGATGCCCGAGCGCGTCCACGGCGCGTTCGTCAGCGACGAAGAGGTGCACCGTGTCGTCGAGCATCTGAAGCAGACCAGCGGCGCGCCGGATTACATCGCAGGCGTGTTGGAAGAAGTGCAGATGATGGGCGAAGGCGTGATCGTCGGTCCGACCGGCTTGCCCGAAACGGGCAGCGGCGCGGGCGACGAGAGCGATCCGCTGTACGACGAAGCGGTGAAGATCGTCACCGAAACACGCCGGGCCTCGATTTCCGGCGTGCAGCGCCGACTGAAGATCGGCTACAACCGCGCCGCGCGGTTGATCGAAGCTATGGAAGCGGCGGGCATCGTTTCGCCTCCGGAACACAACGGGGATCGCTCGGTGCTCGCGCCGCCGCCGCCGAGGTAATCCGCCCGAGCTGCGAGCGATTGCGCCGCATGAGCGACGCAATCGCTAGTCTGCGGCACTGTTCGTGTCCGGATCAGTTTTCTTCGCAAGGCCAAAGGTGCTCAACCTTGTACGTCGTTCTTTCGCCTATCAGCGGATAGTAAGTCGTGCAGGTATAGCGCTCGGAGCCGACTCGCGTCGTATAGGTGTAGTCGCTGAAATATTCGATATCGTAAACGTAGCCGAACGGCGGGAATCTGGCTGTTGCGCTTCCCAGCGACAGCAAACCACAGAGCAACAATAAGCCTGTCAGTATTCTTTTGACTTTCATGACACGATCCTTGTCTGTAGGCGGCCTTGTCGACCGCGATTTCATTCTTTCACGCTCCCCTCGCCAAGAGTCATCGTTAATTCCGATCGAATCGGCGGTTGTGATCGTTGACTGGATACTTCGCAGTCGTCGTCAAGATTGCGGCGTGGCCCGTACCGATACATGCCCACTCCCGTAGCTCGTGCTTGTCGCTAATACCCTGGCAGCACAACGGTGCTCGCACCGCCGCCGCCGCGGTAATACGCGGACGGCGGCGGCTCATTCCTCGAACGAGAGCGTGATCAGAACGGTATGAGCACGTTCTCATCGCACTGATACGCCTGTTCGCTCGTCGTGACGCCGGTCGTGCCGATCAGCGGAAAGCCGCAGTAATCGCCGACCGATTCGATTCCGACCGGAAAGCCGTACTCGTCGTAGTGCGTGATCAGCGTCGATTGCTGCCAAGGACGGTAGGCCCATGCGGAGACGGAGGTCGCCGCAACGATGGCGAAGACGGCGCCGACGATGAAGTTGCGACGCGAGCGAGCGGGTGTCTGTAGTGTCATGAATGGCGGTCCTGTTGAAGTAACGGAATGGATGGGACGATCGATCGAGAGGCGAGAGGGAAAACGTCTCGATGCAAGAATGTCTCCGTTTCTCGATCTCGCTTCGAATCGAACCGGCCGCACCGCCGAAGCGACGCGGCCGGCGCTGCGATGCCTGATGCGCCGAGGCGATCAGAGCCCGCAGCCGTCCCTCGGCTCGGTGGCGGAATACGACGTGCGAACGCCCCATTCCAGGTAGCGAAGTCCTTCACAAGTAATGACGTCGCGGCCGACGTATTCGGTTCGCGCGATATCCGCGAAGTAGTAAACGTAGGCCGGCTCGGTGGGTGTCGGTTTCGGCGGTTTGGCGACGACCGCGCCGGTCGCGATGCTGATCGCGAGCAGCGAGAGATATGCCGCGTGTTTGAGACTTTTCATAATTTCTCTCCACAGTTCTCATGCAGCCAAAGCGACTGCGGAGCGAATGTGATCCATTCGAATCGTCTTGCAATGTGCTTGTTCGCATCGTGACGGACGACCGTCTGCATTTCGCCACTGTGTCGTTCGATCTATCGAGGAACAAAAATTCTTACGTGCGATTTGTATATTTCGCGCAGTCGTCGTCGACCGATCGCGATTCGCATCGGGGAAGCGACGACTCGCGTCGTTGAAGATCGAACATGCCGAGATCGCGATCGCGCTGTTCGGTATCGACTTTCGCCGTACGCGCGCCGCCCTTGGACGGCGCGCATCGCTCGATCAAGCGATCATTCCGGAATCGGCGGCGGGCAATAGAAGAATTCCTGCGTCTTGTACTGCGTGGTGTAGCCCCAACTGACATAGCTGGCGCCGCTGCACATCACGATTTCCTGGCCGACGTCTTGCATCAATGAAGAATTCGAGTAGTAGGTGATGATGCCGGGCAGCTTCGGCGGAGTAGGGGGGACCTTCGCGGTAACGGCGCCGACCGCCACGCTCGCGCCCAATAGGGCAAAATAGGCCGTTCTCTTGAGATGCTTGAGCTTCATGTCCGATCTCCATACGGTTCGCAACCCCATCGGTTGCTGTTCGAACTTAAAGGGCGGCACGGGGATTGGCTTGAACCAGATCGCTGAATCCATATCGCTTGGACCAGATCGCTGAGGTCGGGCGTGCAATCCGCATTCAGCGAATGCCCTTCAGACTCCGCACAGTTTTCTTCAGGACTCCCCGCATGCGTTCCCGAGCCATCGCCTCCGCGCTTTTGTCGTTCTCGCTCGTTTTCGCCGCGATCGGTCCCGCCATCGCCGGCGGACGCGAATCGCTCGATACCTTCACCAAAGGCCTGAAAGGTTTGGAAGGCCGTTTTTCGCAGCAAGTCTTCGACAGTAAAGGCAAGCGCAAGGAAAGCAACAGCGGCCTTGTCGCGCTGTCGGCGCCTCGGTTGTTTCGCTGGGAATACCTCAAGCCGTTCCCGCAGTTGATTCTGGCCGACGGCAAACAAGTGTGGGTGTACGACCCGGACTTGAAGCAGGTCAGCGTTCGCCCGCAAGGTGCCGAAGAACAGAACAGCCCGCTGGCCGCATTGGTCGATCCCAAACGGTTGGATCGCGATTTCGCAATGAAAGACGCCGGAGAAGCTTCGGGTTTGGCGTGGTTGGAGTTGACGCCCAAGCGCGCCGACGAAGCGAGTTTTCAGCGCGCCCGATTGGGCTTCGACAAGAACGGCCTGGCGCGGATGGAAGTGTTGGATACGCTGGGGCAGCGCACCGAAATCGTGTTTTCCGGCTGGAAGCGGAATCCGAACTTTTCCGCCAAGACCTTCCGCTTCTCGCCGCCGAAAGGCGTGGATGTCGTCGGCAGTCACTGATTCGATTCGTATGCGTTGTGTCGCCGGGCCGTTGTCGGCCCGGCGACGGTGAGAGCGATCAGAAATAACCGCAGGTATCGGTCAACGCACCACCGCTGCCGTCCACGCCGCCATTGGTGTCCCATGCGAGGTTGACGCCGGTGCCGGAGCCTTTCACGGTAACGTCGGCGCGCGCCGTTCCGGTGAATGTATGCGTGCACTTCGCCTCGGACACCGCCTTACCGCTGCGTCCGGTGGTGCCCGTCGCGTGTTTCCAGCCGCAATCGGTGCCGTAACCGAGATTGCCGTAAGCGCTCGACGAGTTGCTGTAGCCGTACATCGCCGGATTGCAGCTCGAGTTGCAGGTGATGCCGGTCTGCTGACCGCCGAGGGATTTCGACACCAGCGTCATGCCGAAAATGTTCTCGTACTTCACTGTGCGTGCGCTCCAGGTCAAGGACCGGCCGATGATATTCAGATTGCTCGCGAGCCTGCACACGGCGCGCGTCGAGATTTCCCCGGTCTGCGTCGGCAATTGCTCTTGGATCTTCGGGCCGTAACCTTCGGCTTTGGCGATACGGTAGTTGTTCACCACCGAATCCAGGAACTCGATCTGCGGGTCGTAGATCACGCAATGATCTTGGCCTTTCCAGCACATTTCCAATGCGCGGTGACTGCGGGTTTGGCCGCCTGCGCTCACTTGCACGGCGAGGGTGCGATAGACGCCCTGCGAAACCGGATACCCGACGACATCGAAGCCCTCGACGCCGGCATTGAGTTCGTCGCGATTGACCGAAAACACGGCGCCGATGGTCGGAGCGACGATGCGGCTGTTGCGGGTTTCCTCGAACGCGAGTTGGTAGCGAGGTTCGCCTACGATCTGACCGAACGAACGACCTTCGAGCTGCTGCAGCGATCCGCTCGATACCGTCCGCACCTGGAAGTTCGCGCGCTGTCCGGAGGCGGCGGCGAAATCGAGGTAGACGCTTTCGGCGTAGCCGGAGTCGACGATGACCTGGGCCGCTTGCGGAGACGAGGCGCCGACGACGACAGCGGCGATAGCGGTGGCCAGGGCGGCCGCGATGGTGGAATACGACAGAACCGTTTTCATGAAGGACACTCCTGTGTCATTTCCTTATCGATGAGCTCCATGCACCCTCCTGATCCATGGAGCGGCTGACAGCCAACCTCGGCTGCGTTCGGTATTGCGAGGAATCCCTCCCCCGTCCGGATCATGGCCCTATCTTTCGTCGAGGTAAAGACGATCGATACCATTGATCGGATCGCCGGTTCGGCGCGCGAGGGCCGAGATCCGACGAGGGTGGACGCCGATCGAATCGGCTCATCCGCGCAGTCGGCTCCCGATTCGGTTCGCCGAAGCGATGTTCGCATTCGATTCCAGACGTTTCGAATCGTGCCCGCATCCGTATTTCCGCTGCTGCGTCAGTCGCTTACGGCAACATGCGGTGCGCGGATTGCGCTTGACCCGCGATAGGCCGAATCGTCGGATAGCGGCCGCTGCGCTGCGCCGAGGCCGCCGCTACGCGATAATCGCCCGATGCCTGCCGAAGATCGCGACTCCCTGCGCCCGCTCGCCGAGCGGATACGCCCGCATACCCTCGACGAGATGGTCGGCCAACGCCGATTGCTCGCTCCCGGCACGGCCTTGCGCAAATCGATCGAGTCCGGTCGGGTGCATTCGATGGTGCTGTGGGGACCGCCGGGCTGCGGCAAGACCACCCTCGCGCTGCTGCTCGCGCGCTATGCCGACGCCGAATTCCGCGCGGTGTCGGCGGTGCTGTCCGGGCTGCCCGAAGTGCGCCAAGTGTTGGCGGAGGCCGCGCAGCGTTTCGCCGAAGGGCGGCGTACCGTGCTGTTCGTGGACGAAGTGCATCGCTTCAACAAGGCGCAGCAGGACGCGTTCCTGCCGCATATCGAACGCGGCACGATTCTGTTCGTCGGCGCCACCACCGAAAACCCGTCGTTCGAACTCAACTCGGCGCTGTTGTCGCGCTGTCGCGTGCATGTGATGGAAGCGGTGTCGGCCGACGACATCGCGACGGCCCTGCAGTTCGCGCTCGACGACGAAACGCGCGGGTTGGGCGGACGCGGGTTGCGTATCTCCCCGGAACAACTGCAGACCATCGCGACCGCCGCCGACGGCGATGTCAGGCGGGGGCTGACGCTGCTGGAGATCGCGGCGGAGCTGGCCGAGGCGGGGGGCTCGCTTGAGCCTGGCTCGCTTGAAGCCAACGCCGATCCGACCGAAAAAACCATCACCGACGATATCCTCGCTCAAGTCTTGGCGGATCGCACGCGTCGCTTCGACAAGGGCGGGGAGCAGTTTTACGACCAGATCTCCGCGCTGCATAAATCCGTGCGCAGCTCCAACCCCGATGCGGCCCTGTACTGGCTGGCGCGCATGCTCGACGGCGGTTGCGATCCGAGTTATCTCATGCGGCGGATGACGCGCATGGCGGTGGAAGACATCGGCTTGGCCGATCCGCGCGCGCTGCAGATGGCGATCGATGCTTGGGATACGTACGAGCGTCTGGGCAGCCCGGAAGGCGATCTCGCGTTGGCGCAATTGGCGATCTATCTCGCCAGCACGGCCAAGTCGAACGCCGCCTACAAAGCCTTCGGCGCGGCCAAACGCGATGTCGAGGAATACGGCACGCAAGACGTGCCGCTGCATCTGCGCAACGCGCCGACGAAACTGATGAAATCGATCGGCTACGGCAAACACTATCGCTACGATCACGACAGCGAGGGCGGGGTGGCCTTGGAGCAGACCGGTTTTCCGGATGCCATGGGCGAGCGAATCTATTACGCGCCGGTGGAGCGGGGCTTGGAACTCAAGTTGAAAGAGAAACTCGATCGCCTTCGTGCCCAGCGTGCGCAGGCGCAGCGCAAGTCGCGGGAGTGAGCCGATGCCCATCGCCATCGATCCCATCAACCCCATCGATCCTGGCCACGCTTTCCGTCTCGTCGTTTTCGTCTCACGCAGCGCAACTCGCGCGCTGAACGTGACGAGACGGAGGAGAACGGCATGATCGCCACTTGGTGGCAACAGGCCGGATTGGTGGCCTTGGGCGGTGCGCTCGGTGCCTTCGGGCGCTTTTGGCTCGGCGGCGCCTTGCTGCGCCGCCTCGGCGACGGTTGGCCTTGGGGCACGTTCGCGGCCAATCTGATCGGCGCCTTCGCCGCCGGTTTCATCGCGGTATGGCTGGAAGGGCGCGGGCCTGCCGCGTTGTACTGGCGCGCGTTCCTGATCGTCGGCGTGCTCGGCGGCCTGACCACGTATTCGGCCTTGATGCTGGAATGCCTGCTGTTCGCGAAATCGCAGCGCAGCGGCTGGATGTTGGCCTATCTCGCTGCCAGCGTGATCGCGGGTCTCGCGTTGATTTGGCTGGGCGCGCGACTCGCGGGAAGTTTGAAGGGCGGTTGAGAGCCTGTTCAAAACCTGCTGCGCTCGGTGCTTTCGCGCCGTCCGCTGCTCGAAATGCTCATGTACCTCTACGTACACTGCGCTTTCTGCGCTGCGGGCGGCGCGTAAGCCCCATCGCTCGCGACGATTTTGAACAGGCTCTAACGCCAAACAATCGCGCGGAAAGATCGCGAGCGTAGTGTCGGTGTCGGAATTTTCCGACAGAAGAATGCGGCAGCGACCGATCCCGGCGTCTCGAACGCGTGCGTAGCCTCTTGTGGACACCTCAACCACAGGAGATCGCCATGCACGCTTCCGCTCGAAATGTTTCTGCCTCCCAGACCTCCAACCGCTGCCTGCGCCAAGCGCGCGCGCAACGGCGCACGTCGTTCGTACCCGCCCTGTTGTGCCTGTTGTTGTTCGCCGCCGCGCTGGATGCCCATTTCGGGGAAGCCGCCGCCGCCTCTGGAACCTCAACGGTCGCAACTCAAGGCACGATCTACCGCTGTATCGACCGCCACGGCGGCGTCAGTTACCAAGATACCGGTTGCTCGCCCCAGCAACGCACCAGCGACGTGCGTCGTTTTACCGCGCAAGGCATCGATCCAGCGCTCGTCGCGCGCAGCCGCGCCATCGCCGAAGAAATGGATCGCCGCAATCGCGGCGACGGACGACGCATCGCGGCCGCGCGCGGAGGTGCGCGCAAGCCGACACCGCCGTCCGCCTGCGAGACAGCGAAGCGCACACGCAAAGCGACCTTGGACCGCGTCGGCTTCAAGCGCGACTTCGCCTTGCTCAGCCGTTTGGACAATGAGGTCTGGGACGTCTGCAAGGGTTTTTGACGGTCTCGCATCGTCGTCCGGGCCTTCGTTCGATTCGGGAACTCGATTTCGAACGCAGAAACTCATCGCGAACGGCGCTGTGCCCTGCGTTGAAATGATGCGCTCCACGGCGACATGACGAATGGGTGACGATTGCACGACATGCTCTTCCTCGCGCGAGCTGGGTCTTCGCGACGAAGCCGTCTCGGCTGCTGAGCAGCCATGAGCGTAGGGCCCGGCGGGGGTCGCGACCGCAACCACGGATATCGACAAGAGAGGGCCATCGGGCGTGGCCGCTCGCGGCCCATTGCAGCGTTAAGCATTACGTCAGTCGCCATCAGCGGTGAAAAGGGATGCCCGCGCAAGGCGTCCCCCGACCGACACGTATCCGTTTGCATCGACCGATCGCGTTCTGCGCATCGCGCACGCGACGAGCGAGGCAGTCGCGGAATCGTGGCGCCGAGTCGAACCGCATGCCCGATGTGGAGTACGCAATGCCGATGTCCCCGAAGACCGCGAGCGAATTGCCGAACTTCGTCGGCAAATCCGAGCCGTTCCTTCGCGCCTTGGCGATGGTCGAACGCATGGCGCGCTACGACGCGCCGGTGCTGATTCAGGGCGAAACCGGGACCGGCAAAGAATTGGCGGCGCGTGCGATCCATTATCTGTCGTCGCGCCGGCAAGCGCCGTTCGTGGCGCTCAATTGCGGCGCGGTGCCCGATACGCTGATCGAAACCGAGTTGTTCGGCTACGAGCGCGGCGCCTTCACCGATGCGCGGCAGGCCACCAGCGGCCTCGTCGCCGCGGCCGACGGCGGCACGTTATTCCTGGACGAACTCGATTCGCTGCCGCAGCGGGCGCAGGTGTCGTTGCTGCGTTTCCTGCAGGACAAGACCTATCGCTCCGTCGGCGGCAGGCAAGAGCGCATCAGCAACGTCCGCATCATCGCCGCCGCCAGCCCGCGATTGCACCGTTTGCTCGACGACGGCTCTTTCCGCGACGATTTGGCGTTCCGGATCAACGTGTTGCTGCTGGAAATGCCGCCATTGCGCGAACGTATGGGCGACGCGCAACTGTTGGCCGAGCACTTCGTCCGTCGCCATGCGCGTCATTACGATGTCGCCGAACGCCCGCTTTGCGAGAACAGCCGGCGCTGGCTCGCCGACTACCGCTGGCCGGGCAATGTTCGCGAACTCGATAATGTCGTGCAGCGCGCGTTGTTGCTGTCGGATGCCGCCGTGCTCGATCTGCAGCCGTTCGCGGGCATCACCTTCTCCCGGCCCGCGGCAGTGCAGGGTAGCGCCGTTCCGTCGTCGCGGCTGACGCAGACGGTAGCGCACGACGCGTCCTTGCCGCGTTACAACGATGCGCGTGCGCACGCCTTATCGAATTTCGAACAGGATTATCTGCGGCAATTGATGACCGCTGCCGCGGGCAACGTCACCCGCGCCGCATCGATGGCGGGAAAAGAGCGCAGAACTTTGGGGCGGATGCTCAAGAAATACGGCATTTGATCGATCCGACAAGCATCGGAAATGTCTGTCGAGAGAGTCGATGGCCGATGCGCCGCAGCTATGCGGCTATGCGGCGCAAGAACGCTCATAACACCAATCCTCGTGTCGAAAGTCCTCGCGTTGAATCTTGACGCGAGAGTGGATCGCGCGTGCGCAAGCCGTGATACGCAGCGAATGACCGAAAGAATCGCAGCGACGTCCATAGCGATCGACGTACTGATGCGATCGCGCGCGTAACGCAATATCCGTTTCTATTCGGCCATCGATTTATAATCGAATCGCGCCGTCGTGCGCGAAAGAACGAGCGACGCGATCGGTGCATGCGGTCTCGCGTCCGCTTCGAACCGCTTACGTCCGGGTCGCGCGCGACCCAACTGCACGCGAAGCCGGGTCGCGCACGACCCAGTCGAGGCGAGATCGGAGCGGCCGCAGCGTCGCGCACATCAGCGCTCGTCATCGCCGCGACGAAGCGTGCGTAGCGCGAACGCACAACAATCGCTGATTCGGATCAATCACTTACGAAATGCTGCGTCGATATCGTTCGGCACAGTGCATGCGAAACATTCGTATCGCTCGCGTCGTTTTTTCGTCGCTCGAAACTTGGCCCGCGTTTTGCTGTAGCTGTTGTGACATTGCGTTCTGTTGTGGCGTTGCGTTGTTGCGACGCTGCGGCGTTGTGCGGTGACAGGGCCGCATTGCGGCAATAGGGTGGAAACGGCAATCGGTCGGAAACGGCAACTGGAGCGGGAGCGGTGGTCATGCTCGAGGACTCGCGGGTCGCGGCGGAACGTTCGGGCATCGACCTCGCGGTCGCGGCCATCG